>NZ_BJEB01000062.1 GCF_005405445.1 Paucilactobacillus nenjiangensis | reverse complement strand
TCGTGCAATCTCCTTGTCCTTATCGCTGGCAAAATTACCAGAGCCACGGCCAAACTCCCCAGTCTCAGTAAACAGCTCAATCCACAAAGTTAATACATTTGTAGTATGAGAAAATAAATTTTCCTGACTTTTTTGCTTACTAAGCTCTTCTTGATAATAATTTCTGAAAATGTCAATTTTATTTTGAGATATTGAATATTCTTGAAGTGTCTCGTCCATTGTCATTGGAAATGTTTGAAAGAGCTGCTCTAAAGTTGTTGCAGAATTGAATTTAGGGAGAATAATACGCATTACTTTTTTGTAACTGGGAAAACTATCAACTAAAGTTCCATCTATATCGAATAATACTAATTTATAGGTCATTTTTGTACCTTTCTTGGAGATTTATTTTGTTCACTTAAGTAAATTAAATATTTCTTCTTTAGAATGTGACTTATTTAATGTGTCTAACCATTTTGGGTTTTGAATTTTCTTAAAAATTATTGCTAAATTTTCTAGATGTTGTTCTTTATCTATTGGAGCTAAAGCTATTATTAAGCGTATTTCTTTCGGTTGGTAGCCATTAACAGTTAGAGAAATATTTTTGTCAGTACTCAGTATCGAAATCCCCATTTTTTTTACACCATCGTTCGGTGCAGCATGGGCAAGAAAAACTCCGTTACCTAAGAACATAAAGGGTCCCTTTGTATTAGTTAAATCAATGATTTTTTCAATGTAGTTATTAGTTACGCTGCCATTTTGTCTTAAAGGTTTAAAGGCATCTTTTATTGCATCAGTCCAATTGATTGATGTAGAAAGCTTAGTAATATTTTGGAGTGGAATAATATCTGGTTTTTGAATTGGAAATGCTGGTTTATTTTTTGAAGAATTAACACTATAAGCTTTGAAATAGTTATTTAAGGCATTGCTCAAGCCATCGCTATCTTCAATGCGGACATAATCACTAATGATATCAATAATGGTCTCAACTTGAATATTAGAATTATCAGTATTACTAAATGATGAATTTAATTCTTGATCAATATTTTTAAGATTTTCCTGTGTTAGTAGTGGTGATACTTTGATAAGTGGGACTGGTTTGGTAGGTTCTAAGCTTATGGTCGAAACAATTAATTTCACATCATCAAGTGGACAATTATCAAATTGAAAACTACTTAGAGGTTCCGAAAAACTAACATTAGGATATCGATTAGTTAATTGGTTTTTCAAAAGTGTAGAAGTACCAATACCGCTGGAGCATACAATCAATACGTCAGTGTCCCAATTTCTTGATCTGTTCATGTCTTGCAATTGTCCACCAAAATAAATAGTAATTAATGAAATTTCGTCATCAGATAATTTTTTATTTATGAATTTTTCGAAGGGCGTCACAGCATATTTTGTGAAAATAAAAAGTTCGTTGTGAGATGATACGAAATCATTTATATCAGGGTGTGCGTAATTAATTTGTAAATTTGTTCTGTATAAAGTGCTCAATAGATGTGTTGTTAAAGATAATTCTAGAGAGTTTGATTCAATGTTTGACCCAGAGATTGAATTAAACTTTTCAATCATTTGATGTGCTATCTGTTGAACTTGCTGCGTTAACTCATCAGAATCATTGATTTGTGAAAATTGGATAGTGTTAATAATTTGAGATAAAAACAAAGATTCGTACTTATTAACAATGTCAAATTGAGCTAGTAAAGTGTCTGCCCAACAAACTACTTTTTTGGACTGAGATGCATAGCTGTCAGGTACATCGTTCAGATTGTTGCTAGTGTCCTTGACGAATGGAAGCAACCAAGAAATAAATTCAGTTAAAATTTCTATAGCATTTTCTGTAAAATAATTACCAGATTTTGTTTCCAAATCGTGTAAAGACTCTTCAATTGTTGCATTGGTGTCTGCATCTATATTTATTAACTTGTGAATCGGAGATAGTCTCGTATTTAATTGTTCCAAAATCCACAGCCTGCTTGATACAGAAGAACCAGTAAGAATTTTACCTTGACGACGCTGTTCAACATTAAGATTTCTCTTTTTTAGTATTTTTGTAACGGAAGTAATATCTTCTATCGCGGTATGACTAGAGATGTTAAATTTGGTCATGCAACTACGA
This sequence comes from Paucilactobacillus nenjiangensis, assembly GCF_005405445.1. GTDB lineage: Bacteria > Bacillota > Bacilli > Lactobacillales > Lactobacillaceae > Paucilactobacillus > Paucilactobacillus nenjiangensis. The sequence continues at coordinate 11,099 of NZ_BJEB01000062.1, read as the reverse complement.
TTTGAAATCATTCCGTGGTTTATTAAATCCCAGATAATTAAAACCTGTCTATCATACTTGGGTATTTTATTATACGTTTTAGTTAATTCTAAATTAATAGAATTTTTAGTTTCATCAGTTAAGTAATAGCCGACACCTTTTAAGCTAGAAATGGAATCCAAGTTGTTTGCATTTAATTCCACATTAATTTTTTTAAGGGTATAGAAAACACTTCTTCGAGAAATTAAAGCAGCGTTTTGAAGGTCATCAACTGTCATATATGAGTCGTTGTTAATTAATAAATTCAATATGGTATTTGCATGCTTTATTTGTGACAAATTTAACATAAAATTACCTCAATTCATTTTGATGTGCAATTATTGCACTTGTACAAGTGCAATTATTGCACTTGTAACCGTTTTCAGCAATAGCTATGATGATATCAAGCATAAAAAAAGAGAGCGAGGTGGTTCTAAATGCTGACAGATTTACTGACCAGTAACACAATTCAGATTAACGAGGGGAGTGATTTATCTTGGGAAGATGCAATAAGGTTATCGGCTAAACCACTTGAAAGTAGCGGATTTATAAATCAAAGCTATGTTGATGAGATGGTAAGTATTGTAAAGTCGAAAGGACCATATTTCAACATTGGACCAGAAATTGCTCTTGCACATGCTCGTCCGGAGGCAGGTGCAAATAAAATTTCATTATCTTTGTTAAAAACTGATCATGAAATTAGTTTGGTGGATGAAACGCATCCAATCAAATTGTGGTTTGTGTTATCTGCTACGGATAATAATAGTCATCTAGAGCTAATACAAGAACTGATGACTTTATTAATGGATAAACAAAAAGTTCAACAGATGTGCGATTCCAAAAGTGTAGAGGAATTGAAATCAATCGTAAATGTTTAAAAACGGAGGGAAATATTATGAAATTTTTAGCAGTTTGTCAAAGTGGATTAGGTAGTAGCTTTATGGTTCAAATGAATATTCAACAAATTTTGAAAGACGAAAACGTTGATGCTGATATCGATGTTAGTCATTCAGATGTTGGTAGTACTTCTGGAGATTCAGCTGATTACTTTTTTGTTGAATCAACTTTAGGTGATGTATTAGGGAACGTTCCGGCGGAGAAGTTAATCTTACTAAAAAGTTTGATTGATAAAGATGAAATTAAAGAACATGTAAATACCATTTTAGATAAAGAAGATATTGAGCATTCATAAAAATTATTCGTTTATTGGAGGAAAGCATGATGAAAGAAATATTAAATCTTTTTGTTTCAATTGCTACTCAACCGGCAATTTTAGTTGCGTTGATTGCACTTTTAGGACTTGTTTTGCAGAAGAAAAAAGCAACAGATGTTGTTCAAGGAACTATTAAAACGTTTGTTGGATTCTTGGTTCTGATTGGTGGTGCCGGAATATTAAGTAATTCGCTGACACCATTTGCTAAAATGTTCAAATTTGCACTGAACGTGCAAGGAGTTGTACCAAGTAATGAAGCAGTGGTAGCAATCGCACTTGTTAAATATGGATCAGTAACAGCACTTATTATGTTAGTTGGTATGATTGTAAATATTGCTTTAGCACGGTTTACACGTTTCAAGTATATCTTTTTGACTGGTCAAGCTATGTTGTATGTGTCATGTTTAACCGCTGTTATCTTAGTTTCCGCAGGTTTAGGTAGTGGTTGGCAAACAATTTTATTAGGTGGTTTATTTGAAGGAACATTATTAACAGTTACTCCCGCTCTCTGTCAACCATTTATGCGTAAGATTACAGGCGGAGACTCAGTTGCCATGGGTCACACAGGTAATATTGGGTATGCGCTATCAGGTTGGATTGGTAAAACATTTGGTAATTCTAAAAAAACTACCGAAGATTTGAACATTCCAAAGGGACTAAGTTTCCTACGTGATTCGACTGTTTCAATTACAATTTTAATGTCTATCGTTTATATTGCCTTAGCTTTTGCAGCTGGTCCTCATTTCATTGAAACAAGTTTGAGTGATGGGAATAACTTTATTATTTACGCATTAATTCAAGCCGGTACCTTCTCAGCTGGATTCGTAGTTGTGCTACAAGGTGTTCGTATGATTTTAGCTGAAATCGTACCTGCATTCCAAGGTATTGCACAGAAATTAGTACCAAATTCAAAACCAGCTTTGGATGTTCCAATTATTTTCCCATATGCACCTAATGCTGTTTTAATTGGATTCTTCGTAAGTTTTATTGTTGGAACAATTAGTATGTTCATCATGATTGGAATGAAGACGACAGTTATTATTCCTGGTGTTGTCGGGCACTTCTTCTGTGGAGCCGCCGCAGCTATCTATGGTAACGCATCTGGTGGGCGTCGTGGCGCTATCTTAGGATCAGCTGTCAATGGTATTTTGATTAGTTGGTTACCATTATTAGTATTGCCAGTATTGGGAAGCTTAAAAATGGCAGCATCAACCTTTGCTGATACCGATTATCTAGTCCCTGGTATTTTACTTGGGAACTTAGGCCATTATGGAGCCGCAGCTGTTATTACAGGTATTTTAGCGTTTGTACTTGCAGTTATTATAACAAGTGTTGTTTTAACATCACGTGAAAAGTCAGTAAGTAAAGTTGCTGATAAATAATTAGTAGTTTTGATGGTATTCGGAGGATAGAAATGATTAATTTGGAAAAGCAATCAAACAGAATCAACACGTTTAACGAAGAAGACAAACATGCCGTTAATGCTGTTAGGATGTTAAGTGTGGACATGATTCAAAAGGCAAACTCCGGTCATCCTGGTATTTGCTTGGACGCTGCACCAATGGCATATGTATTATGGAATTACCATATGAACGTTAACCCAAAAAATCCTACCTGGATAAATAGGGATCGGTTCGTCCTGTCGGCAGGACATGGATCAGCACTGTTGTATAGCCTACTTCACTTGAGTGGTTATGATCTTCCTATGGATGAATTGAAACAATTTAGACAACTTGGATCAAAAACTCCGGGTCATCCTGAATTTGGTCATACGGTGGGTGTTGATGCAACGACAGGGCCATTGGGCCAGGGAATCAGCATGGCGGTCGGAATGGCAATGGCAGAAAAACATTTGAGTGCCGTATATAATCATGAGTATAATTTAATCAATCATTATACCTATTCCATGGTTGGAGATGGCGACCTAATGGAAGGAATTAGTCAAGAAGCTATCAACATTGCAGGGAAAGAACGTTTAGGTAAGTTAATTGTTTTGTACGATTCGAATGATGTCACGCTAGATGGACCATTAAGTAATGAGTCGGTTGAAAGTGCAGAAATGAGATTTAAAGCTGCTGGCTGGAACTATCAGCGTGTTGAAGATGGTGAAAATCTAGAAGCAATCGACCGTGCAATAGGTAACGCAAAGACAAATGAAAAGCCTTCAATTATTGAAGTAAAAACAATTATTGGATTTGGATCACCTCAATCCGGAACTAATAAGGTTCATGGAGCAGCATTAGGTGAAGACAACGTTGCAGCGACACGTCGCCAACTTGGATATAATTCAAAACCATTTGAAATTGATTCAAGTGTATATGAATCATTTAAGAAATTGCAAGATCGTGGAGAACAGGCCGAGGTCAAGTGGGCAGAACTTTATGACAATTTTAAATCAAATGATAATCTTGCTGGTCAATTTACAACTGAAACAAGTCCTCAAATTAATGTTAGTGATAAAGTGATTGCAGATTCAGTTGGTAGTTCTGTTGCAACACGAGTAGCCAATTCATCAATAATGCAACAAATTAGTGAGGAGAATATAAACTTTTGGGGTGGCGCAGCAGATTTATCATCAAGTAACAAAACCCAATTGTCAGATAGTGGACGTTTCTCAGATACTAATCCGGAAAACAGAAATATTTGGTTTGGAGTTAGAGAATTTGGAATGGGTGCTGCTTTGAATGGTATTGCATTGCACGGTGGCACAAGAGTATTTGGCAGTACATTCTTTACGTTCTCAGATTACATGAAATCAGCAATTAGATCTTCTGCCTTACAAGGTTTACCTGTTACCTATGTATTTACACATGATTCTATTTCAGTTGGCGAGGATGGGCCAACGCACGAGCCAGTTGAACATCTAGCAGCACTACGTTCAATGCCACACGTGAATGTTATTAGGCCTGCCGACTCAAATGAAGTACTCAGTGCTTGGAAGTATATTGCCAAGCAAACATCAGAGCCTAGTGTTTTGGTACTATCAAGACAAAAATTACCAGTTTTAAACGAAACTTTAAAAGGTGATGTTTCAAAGGGTGCTTATGTTGTTTCACCCGCAACAACTAATTCAGCGGATGGAATTTTGATAGCCACTGGATCTGAAGTTCAATTAGCACTTGCAGCTAAGGAGATGTTAAAGGAAAAGTCTTATGATATCTCAGTTGTTTCAATGCCAAGTATGGATATATTCAAAAAACAAAGTGATGCATATAAAGAAGCAGTTTTACCATTTACGGTAACCCGACGAATTTCAATTGAGATGGAAAGTACATTTGGTTGGGGTGAATTTGTGGGATTAAATGGGAAAAGCGTTGGTGTTGATACTTTTGGTGCAAGTGGTGACGGATCAGCAGTAATGAAAGAATTTGGATTTACGCCAGAGCGTGTTGCACAAGAATTTGAGAAGTTATGGAATAAATAAGTATCGATTAGTTGAGATAATAAGATGAGGAGAACTGATTATGACACAAGATGAATTGAAAAGCCTTGTTGGTAAAGAAGCTGCTAAATACGTTACAAATAACACAGTTATTGGATTAGGAAGTGGTACAACTGTTGGTTTCTTAGTCAAGGCGATAGCGGCTAAATTTAAAGAAGAGAGCTTAGATGTGACTTTTGTGTCATCATCAGAGAAGACAGCAAGTTTAGCAGAGAGTCTAGGATTACACGTTGTTGAATTTGACGATGTAGATTCAATTGATCTTTCCTTTGAAGGTGCTGACGAAGTTGATGAAGATTTAAACGGAATAAAAGGTGGAGGAACTGCACTATTAAGAGAAAAAATTCTTGCGAACAATTCAGATGAAACTATCTTAATTGTAGATGAGAGTAAGGTAGTAAAAAAATTGGGTAAGTATCCATTGCCTGTTGAAGTAAATCCGTTTGGTTTGAAGCATGTTATTAAAGCATTAGCTAAACTTGGATTAAATCCAAAACTCAGAACTAATCAGAGCAGCGCTATGGTAAAAACTGATTCAAAAAATTATGTTGTAGATATTTCTTTAGATGCTGTAAAAAATTCAGATAAGTTTTTAGCAAAATTACATGATATCGCTGGAATTGTGGACCACGGATTAATAACGAATTATTGTGATACAGTGTTAGTTGGAACACAAACTGGTGTAAAGGTACTGAACAAAAGTAAATAGTTTACTCAAAGAAAGAAGAAAGCAGTCATTGCTTTCTTCTTTTTGATTTAACTCAAATATTCCTTTGCGATGTCTTGATAGATGTCTATAAAGTTAAAGTACATTTCCTTTTCAACATATTCATTAATCTGATGAACAGTTTCGTTGCCAGGTCCAAAAGCAATAAATGGAAAATTGTCAGTCTTACCCCTTAATAAATTTGACGCATCTGTAACTGGAGCGATTGATGAGGTTGGTATATTGTTTCCAGTATATTTTTTCCCTACTTTTTGGGCTAGTTTAGCTAAACTTGAAGATGGGGTGACGTTTATAGACTTTAATGACATGTAAGTATCCAATTTTATGTTTGCTCCCATTGAGTTTACCTTGGCGATAAGTGTGTTCATATTGTCTTCAACCATTAAATTGTCAAATTCTGGTATCGTTCGAGCATTGATTTCAGCAATAGCCATTTCTGGAATTGAGTTTACTTGTGTTCCAGAATTGAAAATCGTGGTATTGAAGGTAAAACTACCTAAAATAGCATCTGATTTGTTATAGGATCTAAAAGTACGATTTGCATTAGATATTAAATCAATTAATGGATCGATTGCGTTGTATCCTAGTTCAGGCATTGAACTGTGTGCTGTTTTACCTATCGAAGTTAACCGCATGTCCATTGACCCCTTGTGTGCATGAACAACTTCATAACCTGATAGTTCACCAATTACAAGAGCATCAACGTTATCCATGTAGCCATTTTCATAGAAATATTGTGACCCTGGTTCACCAACTTCTTCACCAATCGTCGCCAAAAATTCCAAAGTACCATTTTGGATACAATTATTGGCATTTAATTCGATTAACGAGATTGCCATCGCTGCTACACCTGATTTCATGTCGACAGAACCGCGACCATATAATTTTCTTTGTTTCTCAGTTAATGTAAACGGATCACTATTCCATTTTGACTTGTCAACAATGTCCACAACATCTAAATGAACTGCATATCCGAGAACTGGTTTTCCATGTCCAATTGAAGCAATTAGGTTAGATCTACCGGGTATGACCTCGATTAATTTGGACTCTATGCCATATTTTTTAAATAGGTTGGATAAGTATATAGCCACTTCTTTTTCGTTGCCGTTAACTGAATTGATTGAAACTAAATCTGAAAGTATTTGTATTTTTTGTGATTCATTGATTATACTCATAAATATCGCTTCTTTCTTAAATTAAACGCAAAAAGCTATAGTGAATTTTCACTATAGCTTGATGTACTTTAAATTGTATTTTTACCTGCAGGCCATTCATTTTGTTCAACAAAAGGCTCTGTTGTTTGTTTTGAAATAAAACTAAAGTAACGGATTTTATTACCCCATTTTGAAGCATCATCAAACGACATCGAACGCAGATTACGATTATCATACGTGAAAGCGTATAATACTTTATTTTTGATATCATATCCTGCGGTGTATTGTGTCCAAGCTATCAATGTATCACTATCCGTGTTAATCCTTAAAGATCCTTTAGGTGTATTAACGGTAGTTAGTAATTGAAAAATCTGGTTCATAGTTTCATTGTCATCTACATCAATTGACATTAATTTTGAAAACGAAGCTCGTAAAAATCTGGATTCTGGCTTATAATCGGCGGGGATACCGACTAGTCCACTAGTTTGCTCGCCTAATTTTATTTGTTTAATTGACTCTGAATCATCAAAAGAATATGCACGGCTTGTTGTTCTTTCAAGCCAAGTTTTTAAGTTATTTAAGTGAAAGTCGAAAGTAGGGGCATTGGTGAAAACACCTAAGGGATTATCATAAATTTTAAAATTATTTTCAACAGATGGTTCAACTACAATTGAGCGTCCCGTTTCATCGTGTAAGACGACATGCTGAGGAACTGACATGCCCATCATTGGCCCATCCTCGTTTGTGATACCAATATCTTTACCAAGATTTGTGATGATGTCATCAAGAGACTTGTAATGAGTTAATATCCAAGTGCATAGTTCTTCACCACGAATGGCAGTTTTACCACTGGCTTCAATTACAGAAGTGTTCGAATATTTGAAAAAATGATCGAAGTAAAACGAACCTCCACAAATACCGTAGTCATTGATGCCGTCAAGTAATACCGGCGACTTGTGGATATCCTTAGCCCAAACAATACCCATAACGTTTAGTTCAGTTGAAAATGGAGTAAATGCTGCTTCAAAGGTGTATCCTTTTGGAATTTTGACACCTGAATACTCAAAATGTTGCTCGAAATCTTGGGTACGACCCCAAAAAGGATTTCCTTGATTGCTGATAAGTTCAATACCTGTACACATGGTAGACTCCTTTCATTGAATACAATCTGTTGAGGGTCAATTTTAATATTTAATTTCCTAACTCACTCACTGCAACATGTTTTTTAGCAGAAGGTATCATTGCAACACCAGCACCAATTAAAGCTACAAGAGCTCCAAGAACAGTAAATAAGTAAACTTGAGATCCGAGTTGCGGTACCAACCAGTCAATTAAAATTGAACCTACTAATTGTCCAGCAGTTGAAGCGAGTCCTAGGAGTAAAAGACCCAAGCCACGTACAAGAAGCGCCATTAATGCGATGGAAGCTAAACCTAAAGGTCCGCCTAAATACATCCACCACGTTGTAGGAAAATCAAACGAAATTTGTCCCATTAATACACGAACTAAGAGTACACCACCAAGAATACAGAAACCAACAATAAAGTTCCAAGTAATCGATACAAGCATCGATCCCGTTTCCTCGGCGACAGCAGAGTTACCAGCAGGTTGCCATCCGGCTAACAAACCGCCGACAAAAGGTAAAATAGCTAAAACGATTACCTTAGGTGCTGACCAACTTGGTAAAACAACTAAAATTGTTGCAACGATTGCTAGGACAGCTCCTAAAATACGAGCAAAGTTAAATGGTTGCTTTTCTGGGACTCCAATTCCAAGACGATCACAAATCAATCCAGAAATAACCATTCCTGATATTAACGTGGTTTGAAATGTTGCAACACCAAGAATAGAGGCGGTTGCTCCTTCAGAAAAGACAATCACAGCACCACAACATCCAGCAAACCAGTTCCAAAGTGGAATTTTACGAGAAGCAATTTTTGAGGGGATGGATGCAAATTGTTTTCTAGTTGATTTACGAGCAAGAATAATAACTGCCATAACAACAAGACCTGAACCAAATGAAATAACTGACGATACATTACCGTCACCAACTAATTTACCAACTTGTCCGTTAACTGCTGACTGCATTGGAGAAAGCATACCAGCTAAAATTGTTGCAATAACTAATAACGGAATAACCACTGTTTTTTCTGTGTTACTTTTTGAATCATTTGCAGGTTGAGAATTATTCATTTTAAACACTCCATTCCTAATCAAAAGAAACTACCAATTAATGTAATTGAAGATAAAACTAATTTTTAACTCAAATCTCCAGAAAGCCAATTAATACAACGTGAAAAGAATTCGCCATAATTATTCCACTGCATGAATTCCTGAGTTGCCCAATGTGGTGCAATGTCAGTAGCATATGCCAAAGTCTTTCCCTTGCCCGCAGTACCAGTAATTAGCAAAGGTGAGGAATCAACGGTAAGTAGAACAGAACTATCCTTTTTTGGGATAAGCTCTTGATATCCTAAAATCGGAGGAAAAGCACCGAGATCAGAGCTAATTGAATTATTCATATTTTCTATTGGGTTTAACCCTTGGGGGGCTTCAATACGATCATCATAAGGCAAAATTTCAACCGGTAGAATATCTTCAATGGGAGTTTTATGATAATGAGCTTTTCCTTCAAAGCCGCTGAAAGACAAGTAACCGCCTGCCATCATTAAAGATCCACCGGCAATCACCCAATCCTTTAAAAGTTGTAATCTATTTACAGATGGATTTCCTCCAGCGAAAACACCATCAGACAGTGCGAATGAATTTGAACCTATGTCAGAAAGAATAATAACTTCATATTGATTTAGTTCATCCATGGTCCATGGAAAATGTTCTGGGACATCGTGTGCTCGCAAATGCGTAACTTCGTGATTCAATTTCTTGAGAGCAGCTAGTAAATCAGCACAACCGATTTCCAATTTAGTACTTGTAAAGGAATCATAACCTTTATATTCAGTTGTTGTTGAAATCCATGATTCTCCAGCTAAGAGTACTTTACTCATGATAATCCTCCTAATAATTTATTAATAAATCGGTCTAGGCAAAGTGCGTTAAATAAATTGCTAAACCGCTTTATCATTTCAAAGGAATAGTATCATGATATTGTCAAAATGTAAACGCCTTTATGAATATTTAAATTATTGTTGTACATAAAAAAAGGTTTATGGTGAATATATTTTTACTTATGAACAGAAAACGGTTCCATAAATTAAGAATATTAACAAAATGAAATTGGTGAAGTTAATTAATTTTTTTATTAATTAGAAACAGATTGCGATATAATTTATGTAATTAATATCTCTTTTTGAGAGGATGTATCATTCATGAAATTAACAATGAAAGACATTGCCAAAATGGCTAATGTGTCTATGACAACTGTTTCGCTAGTTCTTAATAACAAAAAAGCTAGAATTTCTCAAAAGAAAATAAATGAAATCAAGAAAATTGCTGCAGACAATAACTATATTCCTAATTCATCTGCTGTTTCATTAGCGACAAACGAATCGAAGACTATAGGGGTAGTAGTACCAAACATTGGGAATCCATTTTATTCTCTCTTATTGAAAGCTATTAGTGATGCACTTAAGAATCGTGGCTATTATGCATTGATTATCAATACAAATGATAATCATGATGATGAATCACAGCAGGTTCAAAAGTTGATAAGTAGAGGCGTGGATGGAATACTGCTGGTACCATCAAATGATTTATTTAGTCAAGGAAGCACGGTTGTAACGGAATTCTTGAAAGATATTTCGTTACCATTTGTTCTCGTCAATGCGGAGACCAAATTAAAAATAAATCAAATAAATTTTGATAGTGTAGAAGGCGGTTTTTTGGCGACACAATTGTTAATCCAAAAAGGTCATAAAAAAATTGCGATTATCACAGGTGAAAAAGGATACGTGAATGCTGATGATAGATTGAAAGGTTATAAAAAAGCCCTGGAACAAAATCACATTAATTTTGATTCAAACCTTGTTTTTAGAGGTAAATATGATATTCAAAGTGGAAATGAGAACATTACAAAAATAATTAAGGATACCGAAGCAACCGCTATTTTCTTTTGTAACGACTTGATGTTATATGGCGCAATGCAAAAAATGAATCAGCTTAAGCTAAATTTATTCGATCGTTATTCCATCATTGGTTACGATGATACTTTCTTTAATGAAATTTTTAATCCTGAAGTATCGTCAGTTAAGCAAGACGTAAACAAATTAGGATCAGATGCCGTAATAATGATGCTAGACGTAATCAAAAATAAAGTAGTTAATCAATCTAAACTGAGGGTAGAAGTTAACGACAGAGAATCGGTTAAACAGCTTTAAATATCTGAGTAATATGTTATGCATGGGAGTATTTATTGATGACAACACTTGAGAAGAAAATTAGCGCGGTAGCAGGAATTCAAACATTGATGATGGGGATGTTAGATGCATTTACCTTTATCCACTTTGCTGGATCTGGTCCCCTGTCAATAAAATAGACAATTTAAATAGAGACTTTTTTGTCCTATGCCACGACTAAATTTTGAATTTG
>NZ_BJEB01000061.1 GCF_005405445.1 Paucilactobacillus nenjiangensis | reverse complement strand
TGTGGTAAACACCATTTTAAAGGAAGCTGATCTTTTTTGTCCGAACAGCGTTCGGATTAATTTTACAATCTACCATATAGAAGTGAAAAAAGAACTGTAAAAACTTGACCATTTTTGTTGACATCAATTGTTACAACTATGTAACAGGACTTGAATTCAAGTTGTTGGGTATATACCATTATGTTATAGTGTGATAGATAATGCATATTGTTATGATTTTTTTATGAAGATTGCAGTGATGGCGGAGGTGCGCATGAAACATAAAGCAGGACGAATTGTGACGATCTTACTGGTTTTGCTGGTGATCGTCGGTGGTGGGGCTGTAGCAGCAATTTATCAAAAAGACAGTCTGGTTCACGTTTATTTTCGTAAGTTGACTGATAAGACGGAGAAAACAACGCCAGTGGCAACAACGGATAAGACTGCAAGTTCTACCATTGATGAAACAAAGCTGAAAGCGCAATTGAAACAGCTCCAGTTCGTCGGTAATGTAGCGGTGATTCAAGATGGCAAGTTGATCTACCAACAACCATACGGACAAGATCCACAAAAGAATGTCAAAACAGCGACGACGGAGTATCAGATCGGGGCATTGCAAAATACGCTGACGGCGGCGGCCGTGATGCAGTTAGTCAAAGATGGCAAGTTGGATCTGACCACACCGGTAAGTAAATATTACCTATTAGATAATGCCGATGCTAGTGTCACGGTAGGCAGCCTTTTGGAAATGACTTCTGGCTTGACGTTGGATGTTTTACCGGCTAGCGAGTTAAACAAAGACGTAATCGCATGGAATCTAGCAAACGCCACTGTGGCCACAACGGGGCAATATAACTTCCAGACGGTTAACTATGCGTTACTTTCTGGCATTATCGCGCAAGCCTCTGGCGTATCCTACCAGAAATTCATTAAGGACACGCTTTTGCAACCAGCTGGGGTCAAACATACAGGCTTTGTCACCAGCGCCGCGGTACAATCTAAGTTAGCCCCATCATTCACTTATGATAAGGCTAGTGACAGTGCTTCAGCGGTCACGCAAGACACACTTTTCCAAACGATGAATGATCAGTTAGGCTCAAAACAGCTCTATACCACAGCTAGCGATATGGCACAGTTGACTCATTACATCACCAGTAGTAGTTTTGTCGGTGAAAAATACATGCATCAAGGGGCCATCGCCAAAGAGGGGACTGCCTATACTGGACGGTTGACTATTGATGGCAGCCGGTTAGTCATTCGGGCTGACTTTGCTGGTTACCATAATGCGCTAGCCTTTACCGAGGATGGTAAAACTGGTGTCGTATTACTAAGCAATTATCAAAAAGATGGCAGCTTAAGTGATACGGCGAAAGCCATTTTGAAACTGGTGCAAAAAAACGACTAATTAATCGCACAAAAGGCACTATTTACGAACGATTGTCCGGAAATAACGCGACACAGTATGTCACATGGTAATTAACATTCGTTTTGTTACGTGTTTGTCATGAAACTGTTATATAAGTAAACTATAATGGTAGTGAATTAAACAATAAGTTTAATCAATGATAGTGCTTATTAGAAAATATAAATCAAAAAGAAACTTGTTCGGTAGGTAGCCGAAACAAATCAAAAATTCAAATTTATGCTCTGCATAAATTATCCCGTCATCTATGTATGATTGGGTCACATTTCTTGTGGGACTTTTTAGCCACAGGGATGGTCACCAACTGTAACATCTAAAATTTATTAGTAGATTTAACTAATGGATTCACCTTAAGAGTGTGTAAAAAAGAACAATTTGATATTATTATTCTGGACGTGTCACCAGTTAATAAGGTCACCGATGCACAAATTCTAGCAAGTAAGGTTGACGGCGTGATCTTGGTGGTTCCCCAAGGTATCGCTCTTAAAGGGGCTGTTTTACGGGCGCGCGATTTACTCAAAAAGGTGAACGCTAACCTGATCGGTGCCGTACTTAACCGCGTGACAGATGCAGCTTCTGGCGGTTACTACGGTGGGTACTATGGTGGCTATTACGGAACGGACGATAAGAAATGATTGATCTACATTGTCATATCTTACCGGGATGTGATGATGGGGCGCCTACCATGGCTGATGCTTTAGCGATGGCCCGAGTGGCTGTAGATAATGGTATCAGTCATATTTTGGTGACGCCACACCACATGGACGGCAAATATAGCAATCATAAGGCTGACGTGATTCAGCGGACCGCAGAATTTCAGGCGGCGTTGGATGAAGCTAAAATCGATTTAGTTGTCTTCCCAGGGCAAGAAGCACATATCAATGGTGACTTAATGCAAGCCATTAAAAATGATGACGTGTTGTTCGCTGATGAAACTAATCGCTACTTGATGTTGGAGCTTCCCCACGGTGAAGTACCGGAATACACGAGCCAAATGATTTTTGAACTGCAAGCGGCAGGAATTACCCCAGTGATCGTCCACCCAGAGCGGAATCATGGTATTCAAAAGAAGCCCGAGTTGCTCTATGATTTTGTAGCTAGTGGCTGCTTGACGCAAATCACCGCTAGTAGTTACTTAGGCGTTTTTGGTTCCGAGGTTGAAGACTTTACGCAGCGAATCATTGATGCCGGCTTAGGCTTTGTTTTTGCCTCTGACGCACATAACTTAAAGGGCCGTAATTTCCGGATGCAGAAGGCGTTCGCTAAGCTGGAGCAGCATAATGGGGCGGAAATGGTCACTTGGATGCAAGATAACGCTAAAAAGATCATTAATGGCGACGACTTAGAGCCGAGTGAGTACCACCATGTTAAAGAAAAAAAGAAGTTTTGGTTATTTAGGTAATAGTTGAATTTGGAGGAAAGATAATTGGGTAAAGTTTTAGTGACCGGCGGTGCCGGTTTTATTGGGTCAAATTTAGTTGATCAGTTAATACAAGATGGCGATGAGGTCGTTATTGTTGATGACTTATCAATGGGCTTGGCGAGTAATATTCCTAGCTCACCTAAAGTAACTTTTTATGAACATAGTATTACTGATCATGGCTTTATGAAAGACTTATTACTCAAGGAACAGTTTGACTATATTTATCTATTGGCAGCCATTGCCAGTGTTGCTGACTCAGTTGCGCGACCATATGAAACACATCAGATCAACCAAGAAGCGAATATTTTTATCTTAGAGACTATTCGGCAACATAAGTTACCTATTAAAAAGGTGTTGTTTACTTCATCGGCGGCAGTTTATGGAAATAATCCTGAATTACCTAAACGTGAGGACTCAACAATTGATCCGTTGACACCGTATGCAATTGATAAATTTGCAACTGAACGTTTTGTAATTGACTATGGAAAACTATACAATATTCCAACAGTGGCGGTACGGTTCTTCAATGTTTATGGACCACGACAGAATCCTAAATCACCGTATTCAGGGGTATTGTCATTAATCACGCAAGCAGCTAAACACCAATCGGCATTTACAATTTTCGGTGATGGTGAACAAACGCGTGATTTTGTCTTTATTAAAGACGTAATCCAAGCATTATGCCTATTGACGAAGGGTAGCAACATCGTACATCAAGTTTTTAATGTTGGTGCCGGTAAACATACTAGCCTTAATCAAGTAATTCAGGTGTATGAACAAATTATTAATCGGGAGCTACAAATTATTCATAAAGTTGAACGTGTTGGAGATGTTAAGCACTCATATGCAGATATTACACGATCAAGACGTTTAGGCTATCAGCCGCATTATGATATTACGACTGGGTTGAAGTTATATTGGGAATCGTTAACGGATTAGGGGGAATCTTATCATGGAAAACCAAATCAGTCATACACGAACAGTAGATGAGCATGATTTTGTAACTAAGTTGGATCAACCGTTTCATCATATGTATTTACCATTTAAGCGTTTATTCGATCTAATCTTCGCAATGCTATTGATGATTCCAGCGTCAATTATTATTCTGATTTTTATGATTTTAGTTAAGTTAGAAACGCCAGGCAAGTGCTTCTATAGCCAAGAGCGTGTTGGACTAATGGGCCAATCATTTAAAGTAACTAAACTACGGTCGATGTACAATGATGCAGAGAAAAAGTCTGGTGCAATGTGGGCAAAGAAAGAAGACCCACGCGTAACACGGTTTGGTCATTTTATGCGTAAAACTCGGGTGGATGAATTGCCACAATTATGGTCAGTGATCAAGGGTGATATGAGTTTGATTGGTCCACGTCCGGAACGACCAATGTTCACGCAACAGTTTAGCGAAGATATTGATGGTTTTGAACAACGTTTGTTGGTTAAACCAGGTCTAAGTGGTTATGCTCAAGTTCACGGTGGTTATGATGATACACCAGCACAAAAGCTTGCTAATGATATGTACTACATAGAGCATTTTGGGGTATTGACTGATGTTGGGATTTTTTTTGAAACAATTCGTGTTGTAGTGACCGGGGATGGAGCTAGATAACTATGCAGAGAATGAGGAGTAAACTTAATGAATAAAGTTTTATTTTTAGTTAATGGTGAGGTTGGAATTTATAATCTAAGAAGAGAGTTAGTTCAAGAATTACTTGATGATAATTATCAAGTATATATTTCTTGTCCAGCAGGAGAAAAAACAGAAAAATTAGTTCAGATGGGATGCCATCACATTGATCTTAGGTTAAACCGGCATGGGAAAAATCCAATTGAGGATTTTAAGTTACTAGCTTATTACTTGAGAATTATAAAGAAAGTTAATCCTGATGCTGTGTTAACTTATACAACCAAACCTAATATTTATGGGAGCCTTGCGGCCAAGATATTAAAAATCCCATTTGTGACTAATATAACAGGATTGGGAACGGCTGTTTCTAATTCGGGAATACTTCAAAAACTAACTATATTTCTTTATAAGTTATCACAGCGCAGTTCTGTAATAACTTATTTTCAAAATAATTCTGATTTAAAATTCTTTCAAGAAAAAAATGTTATAGGAACTAAATATCATGTGTTGCCTGGTTCTGGAGTTAATATTCAACAATTTAATTTACTTCCGTACCCAGGAAATGAGCAACCAACAGAATTTATTTTTATAGCACGCATAATGAAAGAAAAAGGGATTGATCAGTATTTGTCCACTGCTGAGTATATAGTAAACAAATATCCTAGGACCAAATTTCATATTTGTGGTTTTTTAGAAGATAATTATAAAGAAATCCTACAGAAATATGAAAAAAAAGGTATTATTGAATATCATGGTATGGTGAAGGATATTCATGCAATATTAGAACAAATGTCATGTACAATTCATCCAACGTACTACCCTGAAGGGATGTCTAATGTTATTTTAGAAAGTGCTGCATCTGGAAGACCCGTTATCACAACAAATCGACCAGGAACAAAAGAGGCAATAATTAATGGTAAGACAGGATATATTTTTGAAGCCAAGGATACTGAAGGTCTAATAGCAAGAGTTGAACAGTTCTTATCGCTGTCTCATAAGCAGAGAGTTAAAATGGGAACTGATGGAAGAAAATATATAACTGAAAATTTTAATCGACAGATTATTGTTGATGAGTACATGAAAACAATACGGGGAATTTGTGTGAATGACTGAACCTATTAGAATTTTACATGTTCTTGGCGCACTTAATATTGGTGGTGCTGAGAATTTAGTTATGAACTGGTATAGAAATATTGATCGGACAAAAATTCAGTTTGATTTTATCGTCCATACTTCAAAGCCATCGTTTTATGATAGCGAAATATCCCGCCATGGCGGACATATTTATATTGCACCGAAATTTAAAGGTATTAATTTATTTCAATATATTGGATTTTGGTTTACTTTCTTTAAACAACATCCAGAATACAAAATTATTCATGGACATGTTCGTTCAACAGCAGCTATTTATTTACTTATTGCACGGCATTTTAAGTTAATTACGATTAGCCACAGTCATAGCACAAGTTCGGGTAATGGTTTTTCAGCGCTAGTTAAAAATACATTGCAATTACCGATTCGTTGGATTGCAGATTATTATTTTGCGCCATCGGTTGAGTCGGGTAAATGGTTATTTGGAAATAAAATAAAATCTACTCAATTCTTTTTGTTAAAAAATGGTATCGATACGACAAAATTCCAATTTAACTTAGCAGCAAGAAAAGCAGTTCGAGAGAAAATGAGTTACTCTACTGATGATAAGGTTTTTGGCTGTGTTGGAAGATTAATTGAATCGAAAAATTATAATTTTTTATTGACTAGCTTCAGATCCCTGAAAATACCAAATAAAAAATTATTAATTATTGGTGACGGCTCAGAATATCACAATATTCTTTCTCTAGCTAAAAAATTAAAAATCAATCAGGACTTAACGATAGTGCAAGGTACTGATAAAGTTTGGTACTATCTAAACGGCATGGATTCTTTCCTATTTCCATCAAAATTTGAGGGATTGGGAGTATCAGTAATTGAAGCGGAAACTAATGGTTTACCAATCATTTTAAATGAATCTTTACCTAGTGAGTTAGATTTAACTGATTTAGTACAGCGAGTACCATTAAACATCGATGATTGGATTGTAAGTATTAATAAAATTCAACATAACTTGAAAAGTAGAGTTAAATACGCTGAGTGTATTCAACATGAAGGATATGATATAGTGGCATCTGCGAAATGGTTAGAACAATGGTACTTAAAAAAAGGTGGTAAATAAAGGTAATGAATCTTGCCTGCATAATATTAAACTATAATAGCTATTTTGAGACAAAAAAATTAGTTGATCGAGTGAAATTATTTACTACTTTTCAGTACATTATTGTTGTTGACAATAAATCAACAGATGATTCATATATTAATTTATTGAAACAAAAAAGCCAAACGGTACATATCATTCAAACAGATAAGAATGGTGGATTTGGTTACGGTAATAATTTTGGGGTGAATTATGCAAATGAATTAGGTATGCAGTATGCCCTTATCGCAAATCCTGATGTAGAATTTAAAGAAGAAATCATACCACCTATGTTAGAAGTATTTAAACAAAAATTAGATGCTACTGTTGTTGTTCCTGCTAGCTATAAAAACAAAAAAATTCGCGCTTTCCAGGTACAAAGCAATTTACAAATAGTTATGTCATCTAGTCTTATCTTAAATAAACTATTTAGTAGTCGTTTGGGGAGAGTTGAATTAAAGCAATTATCGTCCAATCGGCCAGTTGAAATTGGAATTTTTTCAGGTGCGTTATTCATGATCGATATTCTTAAATTTACTGAGGTAGGAATGTTTGATGAGCAGATCTTTTTATATTTTGAAGAATCTGTTCTGGCCGAAAGAATTCATAAATTAAATTATAATATTTATATGTTGCCAGGTATAGATTTTAAACATGTTGGCAGTAAAACTGTTAAAAAAAATGTGTCGTCATTTGCAAGAATAAAAAAGTATGAAGTAACAAGTAAACAGTATTTTTTAAAAAAGTACAGAAATGTGGGTAGGATTAAATTGTTTATTTATTCTTTATTTTTTTATGAATCTATATTAGAAATGTATTTATATGGTTTGCTTAAAAAGTGAGGTAAAATTATGCGTGGTAGCATCGACTACTCAAATAAGGATAATAGAACGATTTACTTGGTTATTATTTGTGTCATTAATTTTTTATTTTTTATTAATCCGGTAGCAATTCCATTAGCTGGCAGCTCATTGATTTTGGGCTTTTCAGATTTAACTGTTTTCATGTTAGCTGTTATTGTTAGTATAATAGTTATTAAAAGAGGCTTTATTAAATATAATTCTATTATGTTAGGTTTTTTACTTTTTTTAGGAGTTTCTATAGTTTCGCTTTTTTATACACAGAATATTGGGCGATGGTTGATTGGTGATCTAAATTACATAAAAGCTTTTTTAATATTGTTCATTTTCAATAATTTATATCAAAATAAAGATAATAGAAAAGTTAAGTTATTATTCAGATGCTACTATTTATCATTTTCTATATTGATTATCAGAATTTTCTATGAAACTTTTATTGTTAATCAGGGTAATTTTTTGGTTGGCAATAAAATAGAATTATTAATTGGTGGTAGTAACTATCTTGCGTCAATGCTTTTGATTCCTGTAGCCATATCTCTCACTAGAACTTTCTTATTAAAAGCCACATGGATTGATGTAGCAGTTCTATTAACATCTTTAGCTGGTATTATTTTTACTGGATCGCGTACAGTAATAATAATATCAACCATTACAATTATTGTTTTTGTGATTGGTATGATTCTAATATCAAAATTAAGTCTAACAAAAAAAATCTATAGTTTTGGCATGTTTATAATTGGTATGCTTTTAATGTATAAATTGAGTTTTAATTTTTTAATGCAAATGGTATCTGATGACCGATTCAACAATTTATCGCAGCAAGCAAATGTTTTATCTAGATTTAGTATTTTTCAAGTGTATTTAACTCAGTGGCAAAAGCATATCCTATTTGGTAATGGCTTTATGAATATAGAAGTAGACGGTATTAATACTCTTGCGCATAATACTTTTTTTCAATTACTAGCAGACAACGGTGCGGTCGGAACCGTAATCATGTTATTTTGTATAATTAATATTTTTCGTTTATTTATTAAATTAATAAAAAGTATAAACTTTAATCAAGATAGGGAATTATGGTGTTGGATATTTGGATTACTACTAGGATTTACACTTACAGTAATACATGGAATGTTTGAACCGAATTGGGGTACTAGACAATACATGCTGGTTATGTTTATGGGTCTCGGCATCTTATTCTTAGTAGATTCTAAGCGAATTCCTGTGAAAAAAAGACATCGCTCAGGAAGAGCATACCATTTTAAAAGGAGAAATTAAAAATGACAAAGGTATTAGTAACTGGTGGTGCTGGATTTATTGGGTATCATCTTTCAAAACGATTACTAGAACAAAAATTTGAAGTGGTTGGCATTGATAATTTGACACCATATTATGATCCTCAACTAAAAAAAGATAGAGTTAAACAACTTAAAGATTCTCATTTTCAGACTAGCTATACATTTATTAACGAAGATATAGCTAATAAAGAGCAAATTTTCAAAATTTTCTCTGAAGAGCAGCCCGATTTAGTTGTTAATCTAGCGGCCCAAGCTGGCGTACGTTATTCAATTGATCATCCTGATGACTATATCCATAGTAACTTAATTGGCTTTTATAATATTCTTGAAGCATGCCGTAATTTTCCAGTAAAGCATTTAGTATTTGCTTCCTCCAGTTCGGTGTACGGAAATCGGAAAAATGCACCGTTTTCGACGCAAGATAATGTTGATCATCCAATAAGTTTATATGCGGCTACAAAAAAAAGTAATGAATTGATGGCATATACGTATAGTCATCTATATGATATTCCGGCTACAGGATTAAGATTCTTTACTGTTTATGGTCCGTTTGGTCGTCCAGATATGGCTTATTTTAAATTTGCTAACCGTATTATCAAAGGCGAAACAATCGATATCTATAATGGTGGGGATATGTTAAGAGATTTTACTTATGTGGATGATATTGTCACTGGAATCGTAGAGATAATGAATAAGGTACCTGAGCGTAAAAATGATGCGCAGTATAATGTTTATAACATTGGCAATAGCTCACCTGAAAAACTAGGTACGATGATTGAATTATTAGAACAATTTTTAGGTAAAAAAGCTCAAAAGAATTATATGGGTATGCAGCCGGGAGATGTTTATCAAACCTATGCTGATATTACAGAATTAAAGCGTGATTTTAATTTTGCACCATCTACCTCATTAAAAACAGGATTAAAAAAATTTGTTGAGTGGTATAAGAATTACTATAATATTTAATTTAAAAAATTTGGAGGATTGTATTTATGAAAATAGCTGTAGCAGGTACAGGGTACGTTGGCTTGTCTTTAGCGACATTACTATCTCAACAAAATAAAGTTGTGGCATTAGATATTATTCCGGAAAAGGTTGCTTTGATCAATCAACATCAATCTCCAATTATTGATAAAGAAATTTCTGAATTTTTAGAAAATGAATCTCTTGATTTAGTTGCAACCACTACTCCTGAAGAAGCATATATTGATGCTGACTATGTTATTATCGCAACGCCCACTAACTATGATTCAGAAAAAAACTTTTTTGATACATCAAGTGTTGAAGCTGTTATAAAAAATGTTCTTGAAATTAACCCAGATGCTACTATGATTATTAAATCTACAATTCCGGTTGGTTATACTGAATCAGCTAAGAAGAAATTTGGAACTGATAACTTAATTTTTGCACCAGAGTTTTTACGTGAAGGTAAAGCTTTATACGATAATCTTCATCCATCAAGAATTATAGTTGGTGAAGACTCTGAACGGGCACGGGTTTTTGCTGACTTGCTACAAAGAGCTGCATTTGAAAAGAATATCCCTACTTTATTTGTCGGTAGTTCGGAAGCCGAAGCAATTAAATTATTTTCTAATACTTATTTAGCAATGAGAGTTGCTTACTTTAATGAATTAGATACTTATGCTGAAGTACGTGGTTTGGATACTAAAAATATTATTGATGGCGTTGGATTGGATCCTAGAATTGGTAACCACTATAATAATCCGTCATTTGGATATGGGGGATACTGTTTGCCCAAAGATACAAAACAGTTATTAGCAAATTACAATGAAGTACCTAATAATCTTATTCAAGCAATTGTGGATGCCAATGCAACGAGAAAAGATTTTGTAGCTAACCAAGTAATTTCACGCCATCCTAGGATAGTTGGCATTTATCGATTAACAATGAAATCGAACTCGGATAACTTTAGACAATCATCGATTCAAGGGATAATGAAAAGAATCAAAGCTAAAGGTATTGAAGTAGTTGTATTTGAACCTACTTTAAAAGATGAAACTTTCTTTAATTCAAGAGTTATTAATGATTTAGAAGAGTTTAAGGAGAGTGTAGATGTAATTGTTGCTAATCGTATGTCTAGTGAATTAGACGATGTTAAAGATAAAGTTTATACACGAGATTTGTATAATGTCGAATAAATTCACATAATATAAACGCGTAAAATATAGATATCTCAATGGGGTAAAGTGATGAGAATAAGGCAGCTTTTAAAAAACTTTTCATATACTATTTTTTCAAATTTTATTACCTTAGGTGTTTCAACAATACTAATATTGATTGTGCCTAAACTTATCGGTATAAAAGCATATGGATATTGGCAGCTTTACATGTTTTATACTTCATATGCTGGTATATTTGTATTTGGTTGGGTTGATGGCATTTATCTCAGGTTTGGTGGACAACAATACGATAAGTTGGATAAAGGTCTTTTTCATTCTCAATTTTTAATGATATTAATGAGCCAATTATTGGTCTCATTTTTTATTTTTATTTATAGTCTATTTAGTTCCGATAGTAACATGGAATTTATTTTTCAGATGTTTGCTATCTGTTTAATTTTATATAATATGCGTGGCCTTATACTGTATATTTTACAGGATACCAATCGTATTCAAGAGTATGCATTAATTAATTCGATTGGACGAATAGTATACTTCTGTTTAGCGATAATAGCTCTTTTAGTAGGAATTAAAGAATATAAATTATTGATAATTGTCGATTTAATTGGGCGTGCTGTTGCATTAGCTTTTGGAGTGTATTCTATTCGAGATATTGTATTTTTAAAGTCCAATACTTTTTACTGGAGTTTTCAAGAAGCTTGGTTAAATATTTCGGTTGGAATAAAATTATTAATTGCTAATTTTGCAGGATTATTAATTATTGGTGTTGTACGTTATGGTATTCAGTTTTTTTGGGGTGTATCAATTTTCGGTAAGGTATCACTTACTTTAAGTATATCTAATTTACTAATGACATTTATCAGTGCTATTAGTTTAGTGCTCTATCCAATGCTAAGAAGAATATCTCAGGAGAAGGCTACTAATCTGTATCTTGATATTCGCGAGATACTGATGATTGTGCTCTTTTTTGGTTTATTTTTATATTATCCAATCGACTATCTCTTGCCAATTTGGTTGCCAAAATATCAAGATAGTTTAGTCTATATGGCGTTACTCTTTCCAATGTGCATATACCAAGGTAAATTTGAATTATTAGTAAATACATTTTTAAAGACATTCCGATATGAAAAAGCATTATTGAATATTAACTTAATTTCTTTACTTTTTAGTGTGGTAGTGACGGCGATAAACGTATTTTTTATTCATAATTTAACGATATTGATGTTTTCAATTATTTTAATTTTGTGGTTTCAAAGTAGTTTAGGTGAATTTTATTTAACTAGACAATTACATATAGCTATTTTTGGTGATATAGTTTTAGAAACTGTGATCGTGATTGTATTTATGTTGTCTGGCTGGTTTCTTGAGTTCCCACAAAGCATTATTTTATATAGTATTGCGCTAGGGGGGTATTTATGGATTAAACGTAAGAAAATTAGTAATGGCATTAACTATGTGAAGTTAAATGTAGGAAAACGAGCATAGTTATAGTAGTTAGATTCTAGTGGAATTTGGCATTAGTTTAAACAAGGAGAGGACGACTCATGAACGTTTTAAAAACAAACTTACAAGATGTCCGCATCGTTGAAACTGATGTGTTCGGCGATCACCGTGGCTTTTTCACGGAAACTTACACCAAAAATAAATTTATTGCGGCGGGGATCGACAACAACTTCACCCAAGATAATCAATCCTTGTCGGTCGAACCTGGCGTGTTGCGCGGGATGCATTACCAATTAGCGCCTTATGCGCAAACTAAGTTATTGCGCGCTATTACAGGGGTGATCTATGACGTTTTAGTGGATGTCCGTAAAGGTTCACCAACATACGGTGGATTGAAGTCAATATTTGATTTTTTAATGATATAGTTGTTGAACTTACGATGGCATTTTTGTTTATCTTATTTACGTGGAATTTAACATTAATTCTGTCGTTAGGATTATATTTTCTGATATTTATTGCCATGGTATGTTTTAAATTCAAAGATATAAAAGATATATATTATGTAGTCAAAAAAATTTAATGTGAGGCAAATAATGGGGAAAATTATTAGAGTTTTAAAATTACTGTTATTTAAAAGAAAATGGAGAAAAAGTAATTTAAAGAATGAAACAATTGCGGGTACAGTTTTTCCTGTAGACAAAGTTATAGTTGGAGACTATACATATGGCGTACTTAATGTTCACTATTTTGGAAATCCGAGAGAAAAATTATTAGTTGGCAGATTATGTTCAATTGCGGATGAAGTTCAATTTATGCTTGGTGGAGATCACTACTATAAAACACTGCTAACGTATCCAATTGACGTAAAATTTTTTCAAAAGAATTTTGAAGCAACTACTAAAGGGAAGATTATTGTCGGAGATGATGTGTGGATTGGGTCTCATGCAATGATTTTATCAGGAGTTCATATTGGTAACGGAGCAATAATAGGTGCAGGGAGTATAGTAACAAAAGATGTCCCTAGTTACGCTATTGTAGTGGGTAACCCTGCACATGTTGTAAAATACAGATTTACAGAAGAAGAGATTCAGAAACTAGAACGCATTGACTATGATAAGATAACTTTGGATAGTGTAAAAAATGATTATGAGTTGTTTAAAAATAATCTATCTGAAGTAGTAACTGAAGATTTTATGAAATATAGAAAAGAGTAGAAGATATGAAAGGCATTATTTTAGCTGGTGGTTCCGGAACACGTCTGTATCCTATCACCAAAACGATTTCAAAACAGCTAGTGCCAGTGTATGACAAGCCGATGATCCACTATCCACTATCCACCATGATGTTGGCAGGGATTCAAGATATTCTTTTGGTAGCGTTAATAATCTTGTGTAAATGAAATGCCTTCGTACATATAATATGTATCTAACTTAAATAAATGATGCTTCCAAGGTGTCCTG
>NZ_BJEB01000060.1 GCF_005405445.1 Paucilactobacillus nenjiangensis | reverse complement strand
CTAGTGGTTCCGACTACTACGGCCCACAGTGGACTTTCACCACCTAGTTGGCGCCCATGCCGGGCGCACTCAAAAAATGGATTTGCCAGTTTTCTTAGCAAATCCATTTTTTTGAATTGGTTCCATCAGTCAACTCTCTACGATATCAAGAGCCAAACGACTTATTTAGCAATCTTTTTAATTATGCTAATAATGTTTCAATTTCATCTAAGCGCTGTTCAAATACTTTAAAGGCTTGTTCTAGATAGTCACTGTTAGTAGTATCCACGCCTGCCCGCTTCAAAGTTTCAACCGGATAATCGGAACCACCGGCACTCAAGAAATCATAGTACCGCTGTAATGCCCCGTCTTCTTTATTCCAAACTTGAGCAGATAATGCCGTTGAAGCAGCCATCGAAGTTGCGTACTGATAGACATAATAATTCATATAAAAATGAGGGACATACGCCCAACTCTGAGTTTTCGTTCCAGTTGGAGTCACGCTTGGTCCATAATATTTATCCACCAAGTCACCACTCATTTGATCTAAATAATCTGCTGTCAAGGTCCCGACTTTTTCTTGGGTTTGATAGGCATTATGTTCGAATTCTGCAAATTGGCTCTGACGATAAATTGTGCCAATAAAGCCATTAATGTATTGTTCCAAAATGAAAATTTTGATTTGTTTATCATCTTGATACTTTTCAAGCAGGTAATTAGTTAAAATATTTTCATTAAACGTTGAAGCCACTTCTGCTAAGAAAATTGGAGCTTCAAAGTATTCAGAAGGTTGTGCGGCCTGTGAAAAATAACTGTGCATGGCGTGCCCAGACTCATGTGCCAAAACGTAGGTACTGTATAACTTATCCGTCCAGTTCAGAAGAATAAATGGATTAGCCTTGTAGACACTAATCTGATAGCCACCAGAACGTTTGCCTTTATTTTCAGCGGCATCAATCCAACGATTATAAAATTCGCGATTCAAGCCTTCCATATACTTAGGACCTAACACACTCAGTGCTTCACGAGTTAATTGCTTACCTTCATCAAAAGTGGTCTTGAGCAAATCATTCCCTGCAATTGGCACGTTGATATCGTACTTGTAAAATTTATCTAAGCCTAAGACTTTTTTCTTCAAGGCATACCAACGGTGCGCTAAATCAAGGTGCTGATTTACACTGCTAACCAAAGTATCATACACTTGTTCATCAATTTGATTGCTACTTAATGACGCTTGACGAGCACTCGAATAATGACGCACATCAGCCGTCATATTATGCATTCCCATGTAGCTATTCAACGTTTGAGCAAAGGTATTTCTAAGTTCATGATATGGTTTTTCATAGGCCAAAACGGCTTCTTTACGAACTTCTCGATTTTGGGATTCAGTAAATTGGCTCCGATTACCATGAGTTAATTGAACCTCATTTCCATCATCATCGTGCACCGTACCAAACGTCAAATCAGCATCATTCAGTGTGTTATATATTTCATCGGGTGCATTTAAAGCTTTAGAAGCGCGACTTAATAGCTGTTCTTCCAAATTTGATAGCACGTGCGCTTTTTCATTTCGAATCTTCGTTAACATGAATTTGAATTCTGCCAACTTGGGTTCTGCAGCAAAGAAACCATCAATCGTGGTGTCATCCATTTCAACAATTTCAGGTTCAAAAAATGCCATTTTGGCACTGATACTACTCATTTGGCTGGAAATCATTCCATACAATTCTGTCGCTGTCGCATCCGTCGTATCACTATCTCTGCGCAAGAATGCATAAACAAATTCTTTTTCCAGTTCTTCATCAATTTGTTTACTGAGAATTAATGCTTTAGCTAAGTTTGCAGCTGTCGTTGCTAAGGTGCCTTGAAATTCAGCAAATTGATCAACTAACTTGGTAGTTTGTTCAAAATCTGCCTTCATATCTTCATCTGATTGATACAGCAACGCTAAATTCCACTTCAAATTTTCAGGAACTTCAGCTCTCGATAATAATTTTTCTTCTGCCATCTTTATCGATCCTTTCAGCCATTAAAATCGGCTAAATATTGTTTATTCTTCTCTTCATCAAATTCGCCTTCAGATTTACCAATCACAATCGTGGCAACTGAATTACCCACAACGTTAACAGATGTCCGGGCCATGTCAACAAATCTGTCTATTCCGGCTATGAAAGTTAAGCCTGACATTGGGACCCCAATTGTCGACACGGTCGCTAACAGCACCACAAATGAAGCTCCTGGAACACCAGCCATCCCCTTGGAAGTAATCATCAACACCAGTAATAGTGTAATTTGATGCGTAATCGTCAAATGAATCCCATATGCTTGCGCCAAAAACAGTGCAGCTAGAGATTGATAAATGGCTGATCCATCCAAGTTAAATGTATAACCGGTCGGAATCACGAAGGAGACAATTGCTTGACTCACCCCATATTTTTCCATTTTTGAAACAAGTCGTGGCAAAGTGGCCTCTGAACTAGCGGTTGAAAAGGCAATTAAAAATTCATCCTTAATCACTCGCATCAATGGCCAGTACTTAATTTTAAAGATTTTGCAGACAATCCCTAAAATGACAACAATGAAAAAGGCCATCGTGAGGTAGGTAATTAGGACAAACAAGCCCAACGGTGCCAGGGCACTTAACCCCATTTCCGCAATTGTCATCCCGATTAAGCCAAAGACTCCAATGGGAGCAAATTTCATCACCCAATTTGTGACTTTAAACATAACTTCTGACACGGCCTGGAGAAAATCAATAATAATTTGTCCCCGTTCACCAATCGCCGCAGTCCCTAAACCAAAGAAGACGGAGAAAAAGATAATGGGCATCATGTCGCCGGCTGATAATGAAGCGAAGAAGTTTGTTGGGATAATTCCCATCAAGGTATCCCATAAGCCAGTGTGCGAGGCTGATTTAGCAGTTGCCATATATTTAGAAATATCTGATCCGTGCAAATCATGAATATTAATGAACGTGCCGGGATGTGTAATATTACCGACAATTAGTCCCAACGCAATCGCAAACGTCGTCATAATTTCAAAATAAATTAATGTTTTGCCACCAATTCGTCCCAATTTATGAATATCGCCCATGTTGGCAATCCCGACGGTCAAACAAGACACGACAATTGGCAACACAATCATTTGAATCAAACTAATAAAAATAGTTCCCAAATTTTGCATCGCTGTAATGGCCGTTTTATTATGATAAAAAATAACCCCAAAAATAATACCTAATACTAACCCAATGATTATTTGCCATCCCAGTGAAAGTCTGGGCATTCGATATTTCTTCATGACTCGTTTCCTTCCTTATAACACAGTTAAAATTAGTTTAGCACAATTTAAAAGTTGTTAACCTATTCAACTAAAATTAATTTTATTTATTTTTTTTATTCTACAACTTACTTATCAAAAGTACCCAAGTATTGTCACTCCAGTTTTCTAAAGATTAGGTGATAAGTGTACCAGTGAAATCATTCACACCCCTTACAAACATTGACGTTGCAACTATTGTGAAATGCGTTACAATTAACTTGTAACCGTTTTACAACTAATTTTATTTTTCTGGAGGAACTTACTATGGTACAACCTAACACAGATTTCATGATGCCCAACGTTAACTTCTTTGGACCAAATGTCATTAAAGGAATTGGCGAACGTGCAAAATTACTGGGTATGAAGAAACCATTAATTGTCACAGATTCATTCTTACGCAATCTCGAAAATGGTCCCGTTAAGCAAACCGAAGCATCACTTAACGCAGCCGGTGTTGACTATGCATTCTATGATAACGTTGAACCAAACCCTAAAGTTCGCAACGTCACTGAAGGTAAGCAAGCTTATAAAGATGCTAACTGTGATAGTATCATTTCAGTTGGTGGTGGCTCATCTCACGATTGTGCCAAAGGTATTGGTATTGTTTTGACTAATGGTGATGATATTACTAAATTAGCCGGAATTGATACTCTTAAAAATCCTCTGCCACCATTGTTGGCAGTTAACACTACTGCTGGTACTGCTAGCGAAATTACTCGCCACGCTGTTATTACCAACGAAGAAACAAAATTGAAGTTCGTTGTGATTTCATGGCGTAACGTTCCATTGGTATCATTTAATGATCCATTGTTAATGCTTGATGTTCCTAAGGGATTGACTGCAGCAACTGGGATGGATGCCTTAACTCATTCAGTTGAATCATACGTTTCAGAAAACCGTAACGATATTACCGATGCACAAGCAATTCAAGCTATCAAATTAATCAGCGAATATTTGCCACAAGCAGTCGCTGACGGACATAACGTCGAAGCTCGTACAAAGATGGCCGAAGCTTCATTATTAGCCGGTATGGCCTTTAATAATGCTAACCTTGGCTATGTCCATGCTATGGCTCACCAACTTGGTGGTCAATACGATGCTCCTCATGGTGAATGTTGTGCTGCTTTAATGCCAACTGTTGAAAAATGGAACATGATTGCTTCACCACAACGCTTTGCTGATATCGCTCGTTTCATGGGCGAAAATATCGACGGACTTAATGTTTGGGAAGCCGGACAAAAAGCTATCGACGCACTTCAAAGAATGTCAGACTTAGTTGGAATTCGGACTGTTAAACAATTAGGTGCCAAACCTGAAGACTTCGAATTATTAGCTAAGAATGCACTTCTTGATGGTAATGCTGGACCTAACCCTCGTAAGGGTACTCAAGCAGATATCGTTGAATTGTTCAAAGAAGCTTACAACAAATAATTTTATAATTACTTTGAGAGTCATGGATTTTAGATCCATGGCTTTTTTGTTGCAGCTTACAATTTTTCTAACCGGATAAACACTTGAGCTTTGATATACTCAAGGGCTCCCGATTTGCCATTCTGAAACGTGCTCGCTCAATCAGTCCTTTCCGCCTATCTTCACTCAACTATTTATCCTAACCCGATAAACACTTGAGCTTTGATATGCTCAAGGGCTCCCGATTGAGTTCACACTCTTTCCTTTATACTATTCAACAATAACTGTAGAATGATAGTATCTCTTGAAAGGACTTAAATTTATGCATCAGAATAGTTTTGGAGGCAGATTATTTTTTCTCTGCTTTTCAATTGTCATTAATACCTTTTTCAATGCTTTATCAGTGGTTACCAATATGGGTAGTGCAGTTTGGACGGCATCAGCAACCAATTTATCGGAATGGTCAGGTTTTTCACTTGGAAACGTGCTGATGATGATGGGAGTCATTGTTGCCATTGCAAACTTACTATTAATTCAAAAATTCGATTATTTACGTTTAATTCGTAATTTATTATTCGTCTTTCCTTTTAGCTACTTACTTCAATTTTGGCGTGATTGGTTTGTCAGTATTGGAGTCCCATCAATGGCGCTTGCCTGGAAAATCATCTTAGATATTATTGCCATTGTTGGCGTGTCACTAGCGGTTTCTTTATATCAAAGATCAAATTTAATTATTCATCCAAATGATGATTTACCATACATTTTGCGATTTAAATTTATGCATGGAAATTCCGTTTTATCTCAATG
This sequence comes from Paucilactobacillus nenjiangensis, assembly GCF_005405445.1. Lineage (GTDB taxonomy): Bacteria > Bacillota > Bacilli > Lactobacillales > Lactobacillaceae > Paucilactobacillus > Paucilactobacillus nenjiangensis. Next base: position 8,420 of record NZ_BJEB01000060.1, on the reverse strand, counting down.
GACTAGTAATATCCCACCAATTCTAATTATTATCATTTCTGCAATTGCGACCCATAAACTTTATGCCGTTAATATCGGTACGGTGTTGTCAGTTGCTTTCCAAGGATATTTAATTGGTTGGGGAGATCAACACTTCTTCCGTGGTCTTAAACATCATGTTAATTTTTAAAATAAACAAGTGCTGAGCCAATCGTACAGCTCTTGAGTTTATAACGATGATTGACGAAGATTCCTATTGTTGGAATCTAGGAAATATAAGTTAGGTGAAAGAGCTGATTGGCGAAGCCGTTAATATAAAAACAACAAAAAATACAAGCCACTCACAATTAAGTGATTAGCTTGTATTTTAGTATCAATTAAAAAGTTGTTTTTCGTTCCACTAACTTCGTACCTAAAACTAATTTCTTCGGATAGTCACGAGTTGTTGTTTGTTGTTCTTCCATCAATAATACGGCGTTTTCACCCATTTCTTCCGTGGCAACTTTAACTGAAGTTAAACCTGGGAAAATGTAATTGGCAATTGTCGTGTCATTAAAACTAATTAAACTGACCCGTTCCGGAATCTGAATGTTACGTTCTTGCAGTGCTTTGATGGCACCGACAGACATTGGATCATTAGAAATATAGAAAGCATGTGGTAATTTATCGCCTAACGTATCAATCGCGGTAATCATTTGGTCATAGCCAGATTGCGAACTATAGTCACCTTTTAAAACCAATTCTGGTCGAAATAAATCTCTCTTCTTCATTTCACGTTCAAAGTAATGAAGCCGTAAATCTGGAATTGATTCCTGGTGATCACTAGTCGTTTCACTGCCATGAATCATGCCAATATCGGTCAAATCATCGCTAATAAATTTGCCAATTGCTAATTGAGTTCCGTGTTCAAAATCAGCAGTAACGCTATCACATTCACTAGGTAACCCATCATAATCTACCATCACTAATTTACTCGAAATTTGCTTAAATCGTTGGATTTGTCGCTTACTAAACTTACCAACCGCAATAATACCATCCACTGCCGTTGGGATTTGATCTAATTTGCTTTCAAAAATTTGAACCACTTGAAAACCAACTTGTTCGCAAGCTCGTTCAATGCCAGTTCGGATTGACATGTAGTATAAATCATCTAATTCTTGTTTTTGCGTGTACCATTGGACGACGGCAATCCGTGCAAACTTGCCCTTAGTTTTGGTCCGCTGATGTTTCGTGTAATTCAACTCTTCAGCAACTTGAAAAATTCTTTGGCGGGTATCTTCTCCCACTGACAAAGAACTGTCACCATTAAGCACTCGGGAAACGGTTGCCAATGAGACATTAGCTTGATTTGCAATGTCTTTTAGTGTTGTTGCCATTGGGGTAGACCACCTTTCTTAGAGTTGTTCAATAAAGCGACTCCAGGCTTGATTACCTGCCTCATCGTCTTTAAATACACCTGCATTTTCAAGTACTTGTGCAAATACGGTTGCTAATTCTTGATGTAATACATCGTCGACATTACCAGCATTGATTGTTTGACGAGCTTGAACTTCTTTAGCCCATGGTAAATGCATAGCGGCAATTTCGTTATCTTCACCAAGCCAGAATTTTTTAACATCCTGCATTTCAGTTAATAATCGAGCTGGTAAAATTGCACGACCCATAACTTCAATTAAACCAATATTTTCTTTTTTAATGTGAGCAACTTCATCATGTGGATGGAAAATTCCATTTGGAAATTCAGTTGAAGTATTGTTATCACGTAACACTAAATCTAAAATGAACTTTTCGCCTTCACGATGCATAATTGGCGTCACCGTATGATGTGCTGTATCGCCTGTGTTTGCTTGAATCGAAACTGATTCATCACTATATTGTTTCCAATTATCCATGATGTGTTCGGCTAATTCAACTAATTGTACCGTGTCGTTACTTTCCAGACGAATGTCGCTCATTGGCCAATTAACAATTCCAGCCGTAACGTGGTCATATTTAGGAAAATCAAGTGACTCTTTAATAGCAGCTTTCATCATTGGGAAGATGTGCTTACCACCCTGATAATGCTCGTGAGCAAGCATTGAGCCGCCGACGATTGGTAAATCAGCATTGCTACCGACAAAGTAACTTGGAAATTGGTTTTCAATATCAATCAAATTCAAGATGGTTTGACGATTAATTTTCATTGGTTCATGAACAGTGTCCAAGAAAATACAATGCTCATTGAAATAGGCATATGGTGAGTATTGAAACCCCCATTTTTCGCCGCCCACATTGATGCGAATAATGCGATGATTACTACGTGCAGGATAGCCTAAGCGACCTTGGTAGCCTTCATTTTCCATACATAATTGACACATTGGATATTCAACCGTTTTAGAGTTTAAAGCTGCAGCAATTGCTTTTGGATCTTTCTCTGGTTTAGATAAGTTGATGGTAATTTCTAAATCGCCATATTTAGTTTCTTTACTAAATTCGACATTTTTTTTAATCGCTTCAACTTTAATATAGTCATTTGATTTGCAAAATTCATAAAAGAAATTAGTCGCTGCTTCTGGTGATTTAGCATATTCTTCTTGAAATTTTCGATTCAGTGCTGCTGGTGTTGGCGTAATTAAATCCATTAATTGGTCATTCAAAATTTCTTTTGCAGTTAGGGAATCTTCAATTTTTTGATTACTAATGGCTAACGAAATCAATTGATCTTTCACAGATGCATCATTGCGTTCGACATCTTCATCCCCAACAAAACCATGGATTTTATTTGCGACATAAAATCGATCCATTTCTTCATACGTACCAGATTCAATTACTTGATTAACGAATTGTTCAATAACTTTCATTTCAACTGCTCCCTCTTATGCTGTCAAATTAATTAAGATGAGGCTGAGCAACAAGTTAAAATCCCAGCTCAACCTCATTTGATAATTCTATTTTAAATTTTATAGTTGATGAGGTCCATCGACAATTTCTGCATCGTAGAAGTCTGCATCATAACCAATCTTATCGCGATAAACTTTACCAACATTGGTCTTGAATGCTTCAGCTTCAGATTTTTTAACAATGGCAATCGCACTACCACCAAATCCGCCACCAATCATTCGGGCACCTAATACTCCGGGTTGTTCCCATGCAGTATGGGCCAATGTATCTAATTCCACACCAGAAACTTCATAGTCATATTGTAGTGAAACGTGTGAGGCATTAATTAGTTGACCTAATTGTACCAAATCACCGGCCAATAATGCTTCTTTTGCACGCAAAGTTCTTTGATTTTCTAGCACCGCATGGCGAGCACGACGAATCATCACATCATCAGAAATCAAATAAGTGTAACGATCGAACGTATCAGCATCAATCTCACCTAATGTTTTAATATCAAGTTCTTTTTGTAAGCGATGAACTGCTTCTTCACTTTCAGCTCGACGATCATTGTAACTTGAATCGGCCAATGAATGCTTTTTGTTAGTGTTCATGATTACAATAATGTATTCACCTAATGCTAATGGATAATATTGATATTCCATCGTGTTGGCATCCAACAAAATGGCGTTATCTTTTTTACCCATTCCAACTGCGAATTGGTCCATAATACCGGAATTCAAACCAACAAATTCGTTTTCAACTTTTTGACCTAGTTTAACTAAGTCTAGTTGTTCCACATTCAACTTAAATTGATCTTTAAGAATATAACCCATCAAGAGTTCAATTGATGCAGATGAAGATAGGCCAGCACCATAAGGTAGGTTTCCATGAACTAACAGGTTAAATCCATGATCAAATGTTTGGCCGGCTTCAGTTAATTTGACAACCATGCCTTTAAAATAGTTGATCCATTTACGTTCAGGAGCCGTTTCTGGCTTAGTGTCACCAAGTTCAAAGGTGATAACTGTTGATTCATCCATGTTTGCAGAAGACAAAGCGACTGTCTTATCTGTCCGATTACCATAAGCACCGAAAGTCCCTAAGCTAATTGCAGCTGGGAACACATGACCACCATTGTAATCTGTATGTTCACCAATTACATTAATTCGACCTGGTGAGAAATACACTGCATCAGCTTGCTTTGAAAATACGTCACTATACTCTTTTAATAAGTCTTCTTTTTTCATGAGGAATCTCCTGTTTTCATCGTGTCATTATTTGTTGGTAAAATTTTACTAAATATACTGTAAACTTTAACTAACTTTTTGTCAATCCTTTTCTTCATGACAAACCTATTTTAACAACAATGAAAACGGTTAATTTGTTTTGCTAAAACAAAGTAAAAAACACAACATTTCTGCCGTGTTTTCTGAAATCATTATTTATCTCTTGTTTTGGAATAGCTACCAAATTTATTAAACTAAAGTTTGTACGTAAGCAATTAATTCTTGAATCCAAAGGACGATTTTATTCCAGATTTGTTGGAAAATATTGCCATATTTGGACATCAAAGCTCGACCATCAGCACTATTGGCAAAGTCACTCAATTTAGACATTGCGTTACCAGCACTATTTTTTAATGAATCAGCTAAATCTGAAACGTTACTAATATATGATTTAGTTGAAGAAACTGGAGCTTTTTGAACTTGAATTAACGCATTCACTATTAAAGTAATTGAGGTTGTTGGCGTCGAGTCATCGATACCATATTTTTTCAGTGCTGCTTCTAATTGTGTTTTAACTTCTGATTGAGTTGCGGTAGTCCCATCTTCTTGCTTACTTTTAGCCAAGCCAGATGAAACATCCCCAACGGCAGCCATTAATTTACCTGAGTATTTACTGTCATCACTATTTTGATCGATTGCTGATTGTGTCGCATCCAACATGTTGTTAGCGGCAGTTGTATTTTGCGTGCTCAATGAAATTCCGTCAGTAGCTAACGCCTTATATACCCCAGCCAGCGCAGCTTCACCTGTCACTGATTGATTGGCCGTAACTGTGATAATCACATCATTAACTCCAGCCATCGTCGCTACCATTGCATATTGTTGTGCAGTAACTTTCGTGATATTACTATTGCCATCATATTTAGCAATATTAACTTTTACACCCGTTCCTGAAGAGGCTGGTGAAATTGCCACCGAACTAATCATGGCTGAATCTGTGGTACCATCTGAAGAGATATAAGTTGCATAATCATTAGCTGTTGAAGTCAGGGACGTATAGCTACTGGTCACACCTAGCGCGCTATCTACAGTTGACTTGGCGCTTGAAGCCATCCCAGCACCGTAAACGACGTAAGATTTCGATAATGCCGTGGTTTGAACGGCTTGCGTATCCGCATGAACTGTTAGTATTGAAGAACCAATTGCCACATAGACACTAGCAATTAGAAGAACCGCTGCAATTGCGATTTGTTTGATAAACTTCATAATGCACCTCCTGAGTACTCGACCATTTTACCATTTTTCATATACTTAGTTTTTTAATTGTCGTAAAATTAAAGAAATACTAATTTATCTGGAGATTATTTAATGTTGGAAAAGATTCTCTTATCCGCTGATATATCAACGATGACTAACCTAGTTGGCCGTTGGACCGTCAAACGCGTTCACGGAATTGACACAATTTATTCAACTAACTTAGGTAGTGCAATTAAATTTAATTTGAGTCACAGTGAATTCTTTAAAATAGACTGTTTTAATAATGGTAATTATTTTAGCAATCCACAGGAACTGGCAATCCGCGTGGATGGACAACTTTGGACGCGATTTCGAGTCAACGAGCTAATCTATCTACCATTAAACAACCAGCCACACCAAATTGAAGTAATGTTTGCTGGTAACTCTGATTTTGATGAAATCTGGACTGGCAAGCAAGGATTGGCCATTAAACAATTTGTGTTTAGCGACAATGCCCAAATCAGTCCGTTGGTAGCCAAACACCAAATTACTTTTGTGGGTGATTCTATTACTGCTGGGCGTTGGGTGACCGGTAAAAATGCCTCAATGGATGATTCCCCTTATCAAAATTTCGTCGGTATTTGTTCAGATATCTTACATGCAGATGCCACTTACATTGCCTATTCAGCAGCTGGTTTGTTCCGACAGGGTTTGGGAGGCGTTCCCACCACTGATCAATACCTTACCCAGTTAGATTCAGAAACAGAGTTTACACTCAATACTGAAAATCTCGTTGTCATCAATATCGGGACTAACGATTCAATTCATACCAATCAAGAATTTAAAGATAAACTGATAAATTTTTATGATTTGCTACAAAGTAACCTGTCTAGCGCTAAATTAATCTTTATCATCCCCTTCAATCAAGCTTTCGAAAGTGTTTTTCATGAAGTATTTGATGATGAACCTGTTATACTAGTTGAGACGCATGAATGGGATGTTTCAACAACTGACCAAGTTCATCCTAATTTACGGGGTTCAAAAAATGCTGGCACTCATTTAGCAAATTTAATTCAAACAACTGTTTTTTAACGTACTTAATAAGTAGGAGGTCTATATGGAATCAAATGAACGACTATTATCAATCAAACATGGTAATAATTTCCGTGATTTAGGCGGTTATCAAACTAATGATGGCAAGACTGTCAAATGGCATAAATTAATTAGATCCGGTCATTTACATGAGCTAGATCAATCGGACTTAACAACCTTACAAAAACTCAACGTGGCGGTCGATATTGATTTTCGGGCACCAATGGAAGCAAAATTGCAGCCTGATAAGGTTCCCAGCAACGCTGCCTACCACAGATTATCAGTTTTTGAGACTGATAAAACTGATGCTTCACACAGCCAGGAAGAAATCCAACGTGAGTACTCTAATAATCCTGGAGCTGGGTTTAATCATATGGTCGACGTTTATCAAGAAATGGTCACCACTAATCAGGCTAAATCCGCTTATCAAAAATTCTTTCGTCTATTGATTGAAGCCACGCCAGAACAATCAGTTCTTTACCATTGTACTGCTGGTAAAGATCGCACTGGATTAGGCAGTGTGTTCTTACTGTCTGCACTTGATGTCGATGTTAAAACAATTGAAAATGATTATCTATTAACCAACGCTGTCACTGCCAACTACGTTAATAACCGCATTAAAGATATTCTTGACGCTGGGTTACCAACTGCATTTGCCGATAATACTCGTGCACTTGCCACCGTGTCTCCAGCTTATTTAAAGAAATCCATGGAAACGATTAATGCCACTTTTGGTAATATGCCGAACTATTTGAAGGAACATTTGGAATTGAGTAAATCAGATATTCAAATTCTGAAACATAATTTTTTAGATAGCTAGGAGAACCACTCCATGAACAAAGTTTTTAATATTGGTATCTTACTGTTGGTCACCATCACCTTCCTCATGAATTTGTTTGGTGATTACCACTGGATGTACATGATTTCAACCGGCTTATTCACAATTTGGAGTGTTTATGAATATAAACAATTCCACTCTAAATTTATGTTAGTCGTCGTCATTCTGTCAGTTATTTATCTGATATTTTTGATTATTTCTAAAATAGTTGGTTGGATGTAATTTAAAACGTCAGGCAAGAACTCCTTGCCTGGCGTTTTTTAGTCTGATTTTTGACAAATATTGAAAGACTTGTTGAAAAATTGTCAGTCATACAAATCGTTACTTGATTATAAACAATTTTAACTCAATATTGGTGTATCATTGATATACTGGCTATTTAGCCAATGGTAACATCGCGATGTGCAACAAAAATATATATACCCGGGAAAAAATGGTGTACTTTTTTAAAAATAAATGTATAATATATTATAATATTCCGTTATATGACTGATTTCATCATTAACGCTAATGTACACTATCATTTAGGTGGGTGATTTAAATTATGGATAAACGAGTATTACGCTCCAAGACCGCAATCGGCGATGCACTGTTAGAAATCTTAAAATATAAAAACTTTCCTGATATTACTGTAAGTGAACTAGCAAAGAAAGCTTCAGTTGATCGTAAGACTTTTTACGCTCACTACAGTTCAATTAGTGATGTTCTCGCAGAATTGGAAGATCAATTAGCTGCTGAAGCATCTGCACTATTCATTCAAATGGAAGATTTTGATGTTTCAATTTTCATGGATGGTATGACAGATTTGATGTTCAAACGTTTCGATGTTTACGTCCATATTGCTAAGAATGATGACTATTCGTTCATTCTTCAAGATGGAAAAGACATTTTAACCCGCGTATTTATGAATCAATGTATGCAAAGTAATAGTTATACACCTGATGATTTCCGAGTTGCCATGGAATTCATCTCATCTGGAATCATTGACCACTTCCAAAGCTGGTTGGTTACCCCAGAACATTCCAAAGAAGTCTTAGCGGCTTCAAATGAAACTATTAAAGAAATTGTCAATCGCGAATTAGCTGCCTTTTCGAGCTAATTAATTAAAAATGGTTCTACAATATTTGGTACTGATAGAGATTCACTTTGTGAATTTCTACTGGTGCCATTTTCTATTATCAAGTAAA
>NZ_BJEB01000059.1 GCF_005405445.1 Paucilactobacillus nenjiangensis | reverse complement strand
AACGGAGAAACTAGCAGCTTGATGTTAATGATTGTGAAATTCTAGGTCATCAGTACTTCTTGACAAAGAACCAAAAATACAAAAAAAGAAGTCATCCCCAACAAAATGTGAGCATCACTTCTTTATCAATTAAGCTATATTAACGCTTAACCTTGCATTAATTCTTTTTCTTTATCTGCAGCAATTGCATCAACTTCTTTGATTCCTGAATCAGTAATTTTTTGAACTTTATCTTCAAGTTCATGGAATTCATCATCATTGAAATCGCCAGCTTTGTTACCTTTTTTCAAATCGTCCATTGCTTCGCGACGAACATTTCGAACGGCAACTTTTGCTTTTTCAGCTTCTGCCTTAACGTCTTTAACCAATTCTTTACGACGTTCTTCAGTTAACTGAGGAATTGATAAACGAATTGCACTACCATCATTGGCTGGATTTAAGCCTAAATCTGAAGCGTTAATGGCTGTTTCGATATCGCCTAAAATTGATTCATCAAATGGCGCAATCATTAACAAACGTGGTTCTGGAATGGTAATTGAAGCTACCTGATTAATTGGTGTTGGAGCACCATAATAATCAACCATTACGCGGTTTAAAATACTAGCGTTAGCACGACCCGCACGAATATTACCTAATTCGCGAGAAAGAGCTTCGCCTGATTTTTTCATTTTGTCTGTTGCACCATCTAAAATTTCTTTACTTGTTGCCATCATTATTCCCCCTGACTGTTGTGCCGATGTTTTCGCCTTCGACTACTTTCATAATATTACCAGTTTCGTTCAAATTAAACACTACTAATGGAATATTATTGTCCATCGATAACGAACTTGCAGTTGAATCCATAACATGTAAATTATTTTGAATAATTTCTAAATGAGTCAAACTATCATATTTGACAGCTGATGAGTCTTTATTAGGATCAGCATTGTAGACACCATCCACACCATTCTTAGCCATTAAAATGGCATCAGCATTGATTTCAGCTGCGCGAAGGGCTGCTGTGGTATCAGTTGAGAAATAAGGACTACCTGTGCCACCAGCAAAAATGACAATTCTACCCTTTTCAAGGTGACGAACGGCCTTGCGGCGAACATAAGGTTCAGCAATTTGACGCATTTCAATAGAAGTTTGAACCCGAGTAGGTACACCAATCGATTCCAAACTATCTTGCAATGCCAATGCATTCATCACAGTGCCTAACATCCCTACATAGTCCGCCTGGGCACGTTCCATCCCCATTTGAGCACCGGCTTCTCCACGCCACATATTGCCACCGCCGACAACAATCGCGATTTCAACCCCTAACTCATGGACCTGTTTTAATTCTTCAGCGACTTCTTTAATGACTGGTGGATTAATGCCAAAACCACGATCACCGGCTAGCGCTTCACCACTTAATTTTAAAATTACTCGTTTATATTTCACATCTGTCATGTGTTTGTCCTCCTGCAGGAATATCTCGAAATTGAAATCTCATTCAGAAAAAAAGACGTACTAAATGTACGCCAATTTTTTAACTAGCCTTTGATTTGACCCATAACTTCTTCAACGAAATTATTGGCCTTCTTTTCGATTCCTTCGCCAACTTCGTAGCGAACGAATGTCTTCAATGAACCATTCTTTGATTTAACGTATTGTGCAACAGTCATGTCTGAATCTTTAACAAATGCTTGATCTGCTAAGCTGATTTCTGCCAAGAACTTGTTAACACGTCCAGCAACCATTTTTTCAACGATATTAGCTGGCTTGCCTTCGTTCAAAGCTTCTTGAGTTAAGACTTCAGTTTCGTGTGCAAGACGGTCTGCAGGAACGTCATCACGTGAAACAAATTCTGGATTAACAGCAGCAACGTGCATAGCAATATCTTTGGCAGTTTCTGCATCAGCACCTTCAATAAGTACCAAAGCACCAATACTTCCACCCATGTGTAAGTATGCGCCAAAGTTTTCGCTATCAGTCTTTTCGAGAATTGCAAAACGACGAAGTGACACTTTTTCACCAGTTTGTTGAGTTGCAGTGATTAATTCATCATTCAAAGTACCTTTGTCAGTACTCAATGCTAAAGCAGCTTCAACATCAGCTGGAGCATTGGCAACAAGAACATCAGCAATATGGCTAAGAAGGTTCTTAAAAGTTTCACCGGCTGCAACGAAATCAGTTTCTGAGTTCAATTCAACGATAACAGCCTTGTTACCATCAACTTTGATACCAGTTAAACCTTCGGCTGCAATACGATCACTCTTCTTGGCTGCTTTAGCAATCCCTTTTTCACGAAGAAAATCGATTGCCTTGTCAATGTCACCTTCAGTAGCAACGAGGGCCTTTTTTGCGTCCATCATTCCTACACCAGTTTTTTTACGTAAGTCCATAACTTGGGCTGCTTTAATGTCTGCCATTTTATGTTTCTCCTTAGAATATATAATTATTTTTGCTTTTAAAAAAAGACTGTCCCACTTGCTCAGGCCAATATGGTCCTACTTGCAAATGAAACAGCCTAAGGTTTTAATTATTTTTCAGTTGTACCTTCAACGGTAGCTTTTAAACCGGCAAGGTCTGCGCCAGAAACTTCTTTGTTAGCTTCTTCTTCAGCTTGAACTTGTTCAGCTTGGTCGTCAACGCCTTGGTTACCTTCGATAACAGCATCTGCCATCTTAGCAGTAATCAAACGAACGGCACGAATAGCATCGTCATTTGAAGGAATGATAACATCAATGTCATCAGGGTCAGTATTAGTATCAACCATGGCAACGATTGGAATGTTAAGCTTTTGAGCTTCCTTAACCGCAATTTGTTCCTTGTGTGGATCAACAATGAACATTACGTCTGGGATACGTGGCATGTCTTCAATCCCACCCAAGAATTTTTCAAGTTTTTCACGTTGCTTAGTAAGCAATGAAACTTCTTTCTTAGGTAAAACATCAAAGCTACCATCTTCGCTCATGCTCTTAAGTTGCTTAAGATGCTTGATACGAGTTTGGATTGTGTCCCAGTTAGTCAATGTTCCACCTAACCAACGATGGTTAACGTAGTATTGACCGGCACGTACAGATTCTTCTGCAACGGCTTCTTGAGCTTGCTTTTTAGTACCAACAAAAAGAACAACACCACCATCAGCAGCGGTTTCCTTAACGAAGTTGTAAGCTGAATCGATCATTTTAACAGTCTTTTGTAAATCAATGATGTAAATACCATTACGTTCTGTAAAGATGTATGGCTTCATCTTTGGATTCCAACGACGTGTTTGGTGTCCAAAATGAACACCGGCTTCTAACAATTGTTTCATGCTAATAACTGACATGAATAGTACCTCCAAAAAAGTTTTTTTCCTCCCCAGGCATCTCATTTGAGTTGAGAACTCTTACGAGCAACGCTCTTCTCATCAATCCTAGGTGTGAATTGGCGCTTTTGCACCGAAAATTAGTATACCGAAAAATGGGCTGCAGTGCAAGCTTTTAATTAAAAGTTACCAAATTATCAGCCGTGCCTGTTTGGATGAGTGACAGATTATTATCAAGCCCACCGTTAACCATATTTTTAACCGCCACATCAGTAAAGAATGCTGTATGTGGTGAAACTAATACATTTTGTCGAGCGGTTAAATTTTGGAAAACTGGGTAATCAATGGTTTTACCACTGAAATCTTGATTAAATAAACGCGTCTCTTCTTCCAAAACATCTAAGGCGGCGCCGGCAACTTTTCCACTGTCTAACGCATCAATGAGTGCTTGTTCATCAATCAATGGCCCACGAGCGGTGTTGACAATAAAGACTCCGTCGTTCATTTTTTGGAATGCAGCTGCATTTAACATGTGTTCTGTTTCGGGGAACAACGGAATGTGTAATGAAATCACCGTCGCTTGATCATAAATCTCGTCTAAAGTATCTACGTACAACCCTTGTGCCTCAACATCAGGATTATGGAACTTATCATAGGCAATGACTTTAGCCCCGAAACCTTGGAAAATTTTGATAGCACTTTGACCGATATGCCCCGTACCAATCACACCGACAGTTTGCTGATTTAGTTCTTTAGAAATCTGTGGTGCCCAACGGAAATCTTGGTTAGCAGCTTTGGCGTTATATTCTTTAGTCCGTCGCAGCAGATTCATTAATTGGGTAACGGTAAATTCAGCAATTGCTTCTGGTGAATAGACTGGTACATTCGTAACTTTAATGCCAAGTTCTTTCACTTTAGCTGGGTTTAAGTTATCAACCCCAACGTTACGTAATGACAAATACTTAATGCCAAAATCTGACATAGTTTGAAGTGCAGCGTCAGGATATTGGATTTGCTGGAACGCAACAACGCCGTCATATCCTTTGGCTTGTTGGATTGATTGTTCATCCAATAGAGCAGTTACCGAAGTAACTTCAACATCTGGATGTTGTGTAGCCCAATCCTTAACAAATGGTTGTTCATCGTCTCTAATACCGTAAGCAATAATTTTCATCAGTTAATTAACCTCCATATTTGTTCCAATGTTTTCAGCAACTAAGTTAATTATATCAAAGCTTGTTGCTTGACTGAAACAAAAAGGCACCGCTTTCACTGATATTTTTGCCAATTAATCTGGTGGTCATTTAAAAAATGCTCTTTCGCCAATCGGGATTGGTGTTTGAACTGATACTCCGCCTTCATTGCCTCTGATTTAGAATCAAATCGTTGTGAATAAATTAAATGCAATGGATGCCGACTTTTAACCCGGGTGTATTTAGCCCCTTTGCCTGCTTCGTGAGTTTCAAATCGTTTCAGGACATCATCCGAATAACCACCATAAAAAGTATTATCTGCACAGTAAAGAACATAAAAATAATAGGCTTTATTTTCCATACAGCATTTCCTTTACTTGCGGAGTATATTCATTTTGTTGATCAGCCACCACGATGGGTTCAATAATTCTGACCCCCCCGGGTCGACCATCACGAATGGCTTCGATTAACACCATGTTCGCTTCTCGTCCTGGTTTAGGATGGATAAATTGAATTCGTTTCGGTGCCATTCGGTATTTCCTAAAAATATCAAAAATCTCGGTTAACCGATCAGGTCGATGAACCATATAGCCTCGGCCATTGGTTTTTAATAAACCACTCATCACCGACACAACCCCGTCTAGGTTGGTCTTTAATTCATGTCGCGCAATCGCCAAATATTCATTAGGATTCTTCTTACTATCGGGTAAATCTGTAAAATATGGCGGATTACAGAGCACAATATCTACACTATCTTTATCAATCTTCGAGTACAAATCGGCAATATCAAGATTTAAAACAGTGTATTGTTCCTCGAGTTGATTGAGGATGACACTCCTTTGGGCCATGTCCGCTAACCGCGGTTGAATTTCCACTTCAGTAAAATGAGATGGAATTTTAGAATGTAAAAATAATCCTACTGCCCCGTTACCGGCGCACATATCGACTACTTTTAAGCGAGGTTTTTTGGTGGCTGGGACAAAATTAGCCAGTAAAACTGCATCCAACGAGAAGGAAAATACCTCGTTGCTCTGGATAATTTGCACGTCCTGACTATATAGTTGATCAATTCTTTCATTTGCTTGTAATAAATCTTGTTCTTGCATTCTCATTTCCTCTTGTCAAAGTAACTTGCAACTCTCTTATTTTTCTTGCATACTAAACATGTGCTACAGATAAACAAGCACATAAACTAATTTAGGAGAAACAACCTAATGTTCTATTCATTTTTACGTGGATTGGTTAGAATTCTATTATATATTCTAAACGGAAAGCCCACATATTTAAACAAAGAAAATTTACCTGAAGGAAATTATATCTTAGTTGGCCCTCATCGTACATGGTTTGATCCAGTTTATTATGCGTTAGCTGGATCACCCAAAAAGTTCAGCTTCATGGCTAAGCAAGAATTATTTCAAAATAAATTCTATAAGTTCGTCTTAGATCATATGTTTGCTTATCCAGTTGATCGGGCTAATCCTGGCCCATCAGTGATTAAAACACCGGTCAATTATCTCAAAAAAACTGATTTATCGACAATTATTTTCCCCAGTGGAACCCGCTATTCAGAGCAAATGAAAGGTGGAGCACTGGTAATTGCTAAATTAGCTGGGGTACCATTGATTCCCACTGTCTACCAAGGTCCAATGACATTCAAAGGGCTTTTGACAAGGAAGAAAACTACCGTAGCCTTTGGTAAACCCATCATGGTTGAGAAAAAAGTTAAGCTTGATGACGATGTACAAGCAGATTATGAACAACGCCTCCAACAAGCCTTTGATAACTTAGACCATCAAATTGATCCAGGTTTTCACTATGTGTTACCCGTTAAAAAAGAAAAATAAACCAAGAGCACTCGACGAAAAATAAAATTCTCGTCGAGTGCTCTTTTTATGAAGACGGATTTTCTTTGATGAATAATGTCAGCAAGCCTACTACTCCCATTAAGATTCCAACAATCGAGAGTACTGCTTGGGGCTGATGATTACCCACCATATTTTGCACTAAATTCAGTGCATACGGCGTTAAAATCACACCAACATTAATCCCAACAATCAAGACGGCTGACGAAAAGGTCTCATGACCTAAACCAGCAATTGATGCGGATTGCGCAAATAAGTATGGTCCAACCAATGACGTCGTTAAGCCGGCAAATGCTGCCATCAAATATGTGAAAATCATTTGGCGCGAAATTGTCATCCCCATAATCGCCAGTGCGGCCCCAATCAAGCCAATCGGCAAGATAAAACGGGCTAAGACTTTATGCAATTTACCATATAAAGCACCACCGACCATGGTCGCAAATCCTAAAATTGCTAATCCAATTGTCGCTTGAAATTCATTGCCATACCCTGAGCCAACCACTAAATCAGCAATTTTTACCACAACCGTGGTTGAGACAAACATACTAAACATCACCAACAAAAACAGCACTATCAACTTGGGACTAAAAGGATTCCGCTGTATTTCTTGATCGGTTGTACTTTCACTGGTGCTTTGCTCCTGCAGAGAATTTGGCATTTTTCGTGTGCCCCATAAGAAGATCACCAAAATCGGCACCGTAATCAAATAATACAAATTAACCGCTCTCCAACCAATGAGCACGAGTCCTGCGGTGATAATAAACATTACAATATTGCCTAACGAGGTGATTGCCCGTTCATAACCTAGCAATCGCTGCCGCTCATCCCCATCAAAATATTCACTAATCATACTGTATGCAAAGGCATTAAACAGTCCCACGCCCATTCCCAGTAATAATCTGGCCAGGTACAGTATCCAAAAGCTAGGTGCCAAATACGAAATCACACCCGCCACAAATATCGTAATCATTCCCGTTGCGACGACTTGGCGTTCCGTAAACCACTGTGTAATTTTGGTACTGAGTAAAACAAAAATTAAGACGGTCACACTTGGAATGGTCACCAAGCTTTCTATTTGCGTGGCGGAAACCGTGTTGAATTCTTGTTTTAATCCCGGAATCGAACCCGCAATAGCATTCGCACTAGTTAACAAAATTGAGATGGATAAAATACTGGTTTTAAATCCAATTTGATTATTTTTCATCAATTTGTCCTCCCAACGATGCTTTGACATATTGATGATTGGCCAACGAAATCAGCCGATTGACCATTGTCAAACTCAGTTTCCCTGATGATTGTTGCGCCAATCGAATGATTGGTGTGTCCAAAATAATCGTGCGCATAAACTTTGCCTCTGGACTAGTTTTATCCGGAATCTCCTTCAATAATTGCTTAATCATGAGGTTGGTATAATTTTTCACCAAAATGGAATAGTTTTGCATTTCAGCTGGAGTACTCAAATAATTAAATGCCCCAGCCTTAACTTGATAATTAGTGTCAAAATCTAAGCCACTCATGGTTTTAAAATCATCAATTTCAACCTTTACAGCGGATGGTTGCAAGTACCATTTGGGAAAATTATTACCACTTTTTTCTTGCCCAGCGACTGTCACTGCTTGGACAAATTGAATATCATCGACGCTGGTTCCCACAAAGATTTGTTGGCTACTTTCAAATAATCGCCACTCTTGATTTATTTCCGACCAAGCCTTAAACGCTTGCGATGGTAACTCAAAGAAGACCTCTTGAGTTTCATGAGGTGCCAATTTAATTTTTTTGAATGCCTTTAATTCTTTGGCGGGCCGCTTTTCATTGCTACTATTATGATCTCCAACGTACAACTGAATTACTTCACTCCCAGTGTGTTGGCCGGTATTAGTCACTGTCAAACTCACCTGCACCTGTCCATTTGCTGCCAGTTCGGTTGAATCAACTTTAAAATCTGTCAACGAAAATTGGGTGTAACTTAAACCATAACCAAATGGAAAAGCCACCGTCACTTTTGCCTTATCGTAATAACGATACCCTGCGTAAATACTTTCAAAATATGGTGCCTGCCGACGGTAACGTCCGTAAACGTCGGAGGAAGGCACATCCTGGTACTTGATTGGATAAGTTTCAGCTAATTTACCGCTAGGATTAACCTCTCCACTTAATAAACGAGCAACTGCCTGACTAACCTCCTGACCCGCTAGGTAAACATTTAATAAACCTTTAATTGAGTCAATAAACGGTAATTCTACAGGCGCGCCAGCAACCAAGACCACCACGATATTTTTATTAACTTGGCTCAAACGTTCAATTAATTTAATTTGATTAGCTGGTAATTGCATAGTTTTGCGATCAAAGCCTTCAGATTCATCTGCTTCGGGTAATCCCATGACCACAACCACTTTTTTCACTAATTTTGCCTGTGCCACAGCCTGTGAGACTAACTCTTCCGCGACTTGGCCATCTAACTGGTACCCTTGTTCATAGCTAAACGCCTGTTGAAATTGTTGTTTCATACCTTCCAAGATTGACGTGTGATGAGTCGCATTGATATGCTATGAACCCGCACCTTGGAATCTAGTTTCTGCCGCCATTTCACCAACTAATAAGATTTTTTCATCTGTTTGTATCGGTAAAATGTCTTCTGCATTTTTTAATAAAACGGCAGAAGCTTCGGCCACCGTTTGTGCCAACTTTGCATTAGCTGTTAGCAATTCATCAAGATTACCAACAAATTTAGGACGTTTGCGTTGAGCAATTGCGTCAACTTTGTTTGCAGCGCGTTCGAGGTCTGCTCTCTTCAATCGTTGTTCTTCGAGTGCAGTTAAAGCTTGTGTATCAAACATATGTGCACTGCTTGGCATTTCCAAATCTGTGCCCGCCTGAATACTCTTTGTCTTATTATTCAGTGCGCCCCAATCTGTGATGACAGCTCCGTCAAAACTCCATTGAATTCTTAATACGTTCGTCAGTAAATAACTATTCTCGCTAGCATAAATTCCATTAATTAAATTGTATGAACACATGATACTTTCAGGTTGCGATTCTTCAATCACAATCCGAAAGGCTTCTAAATATAGTTCTTGCAACGCCTGAGCATCCACAACAGAATTTGAAACTAACCGTTCATTTTCTTGACTATTGAGTGCGAAATGCTTTACACAAGCTCCGATGCCCACGCTTTGAATTCCAGTGACCCATGCTGAACCCAGCATGCCAGACAAATATGGATCCTCACTGAAATACTCAAAGTTTCGTCCACATAATGGATTCCGTTTGATGTTAACCCCCGGTCCCAAAACAACATCGACATCCCGAGCATTAGCTCCCTGGCCAATTGCCGCACCAATCTGATTGACTAAGTCCAAATTCCAACTTGACGCCACTGCACTTGCAGTCGGAAAACTGGTATTCGGCAAACTATCATTAATTCCCAAGTGGTCTGAATCCAACGCCTGAAATCTTAAGCCATTTGGTCCATCACTCATTCGAAAGCTGTTGATTGACTTTTGGTCGATGGATTCTGAATTCCAAAAATCTTTGCCTGACGTCAATTTAATCAATTCAGCATTCGTTAAACTTGCTATTCTTGCGTTATCCATAAGCAACTCTCCCATTGTTAATGTAACCGCAACCATAAATTACCCAAATTATACAAAGTTTGTAATTTTTGAGCAAGAATAAAGCAATTATTGCTAATTTACGTTACAAAAAGGGAGTAAAACTTATGGAATCGATTCAAAAAAACGTTTGTACAGAAAAAGGTCTGTGAAACAAAACGTTAGTTTCGTCACAGACCCCTTTAAGTTTTAAAGAATCGCTTATTTACTCTTCTTTGATTGTTGTTGCATTGCTTGCATCATTTGGTGAAGCTTCTTAGCAGAAGGCTTCTGACCCATTTGTAACATCATTGTGCTAAGCATTTCTTCATTGATTGGTGGGTTATCTTGTAGATATTTTTCCATGTACTTACGTGCACCGAAGAATCCACCAACGACACCAATAACTAAAGCTACTACAATTAATAAAATCCAAATGCCAGTAGACAAATTGAATCCCCCTTTTCTAGTTCAATATCTTATGATACTCAATATTCGCCGTGATTGAAAGTAAAATTTTAGATTTGCGTCAATTATTAATCGTCACGCAAGCCTTTATCTCTTTGAATTTTTTTAACTTTTTCTGGTGTAACCTCTTTACCAGATTTATCGAAGACTTGCATCATCTCCACTTGGCTTCTAAAAGATTCTTTAAAATTAGCCAAAAACTGTTTTCTTAATTTTTGTCGTTCGATTGCTTCTTCTTCAGTTAAACCTTCTTCTTTGTCCTTGCGCGACAGTTGATTGATTCGTGCTGTCAATAATTTACGTTCTTTATCCGTTGCCATTTTGCACCTCATTATTTTACATTTTGTCTGTTTTGATAATACTCAATTTTAGTCAATTCTTCAAGTTTGATAAATTATCTTAAAATACACGAACAAGTGTTTGATTAGCGACATAAACTATGGTATCGTTAACATTAGATAAAAAAGCGGGAGTGTCGACATGTCAAAACAAGGAGAAACAAAACAATTAGCAGTACTTAATTTTATCCATGAACGCGTTGCTAATCATGGGTACCCACCCACTGTGCGCGAAATTGGAGAAGCCGTAGATCTTTCATCTACTTCCACCGTGCACGGTCATATCAATCGTTTAATTAAAAAAGGATACTTACAAAAGGATCCTTCCAAACCACGTGCTATTGAAATTACCCCTGATGGTCTGGCACTGTTAGGCATTTCTAACGTGGTTACCCCTTCTTTTGAAGAAGAGAAGATTCCAATGTTAGGGGTAGTTACTGCCGGGGCTCCAATCTTGGCGGTGGAAGAAGCCACGGATTACTTCCCAGTCCCACCTACGATTCATAACAATGAAGATTTATTTATGCTCACCATTCGTGGTGAAAGTATGATTAACGCCGGTATCCTTAACGGCGATAAAGTCATTGTTCGTAAAATGGCGAGCGCCAAAAATGGCGACATTGTGATTGCCATGAATGATGACAATGAAGCAACTTGTAAACGATTCTTTAAAGAATCCGATCACTTCCGTTTACAACCAGAAAATGACACTATGGCTCCAATTATTCTCAAGAATGTTTCAATTCTTGGACTTGTTGTTGGCCTGTTCCGAGACGATATTTACTAATTCAATAAAAGCCTGCATCGTTAAGATGTAGGCTTTTTGTATACAGCAAATTATTATTTTTGTATATTACAACTAATTTGATTGAATCTGATAGATTCTTTTTTGATCTTGTATGCTCGCTAAGACAAATTGATTAGGGTCTGTATCCAGATTTAATGAAATATCGGCCGTATTCATCCCCAGTTGACTATTAAAAATTGATTCATATTCAGTGACGGACACTTTGGTGCGGTTCGCTAAATTAGCTTCAATTTGTTGACTACTGAATGCATTTTCAAATCCCGGTTGTAATTTGACTGGATAAAATTCACCCTCAGCACCTGATCCATAACTAAACAAACCTAACTTATCCCCGGCCTTAACGTTACCGTTAGCCAACAGAGAAATTAAACTCAAGTATAATGATCCCGTATATAAATTACCAACTTCTCGATTTAACTGCTGACTGGCTGTTAACTGTGCCCTTAATTGTTCAGCAATGGCACTGTGGTCTTCACCTAGCAATGCTTCCAACGCTTTTTTGCCCATCTTCGTAAAGGGCAAGTGAAATGCCAATGCGGTAAAGTCAGTTAATTGGTCATTTGTCAGTTGTTGATACCGTTTAAATGCATCCAAGAACATTTCAATGTAGACATTGGTAGAATATTTACCATCAACAATCGCTTCAGTAGCTCCCAAAGGCCGCCAAAAATCCATCACATCTCGTGTAATCGGTACACTAGGATTTTCAATCGTCAAAATTCGCGGATTGGCTTTAACCAACATCGCCACCGCTCCGCCTCCTTGTGTCACTTCACCAGGCGTATTTAAGCCATATCGCGCAATATCGGCGGCAATGACTAGGACTTGTTCATCTGGATTAGCACTCACCAATCCTTTAGCTGCTTGAATTGCCGCGGTTCCAGCGTAACACGCTTCTTTAAATTCAATTGTCCGCACAAAATCATCCAACCCTAATAAAGTTTTCACGTAAATGGCCGATGCCTTTGAATTATCAATGCCTGATTCCGTCGCAACAATCACGGTGGTAATTTTAGCTTTCTCTGTTTCAGTTAAAATTTGTGCTACGGCACTTGCCCCCATGGTCACGATATCTTGGGTAGGAGCAATAACTGCCTGCTTTGCTTGCCCAATTCCAATTAAATATTTATTAGGATCTACGCCACGAGCTTCAGCAAGCTCCACCAAATCTAAATATAGTGATGAAGTGGAAAATCCAATTTTATCAATTCCAATTTGCATCTAAATGTTCTCCTTGTCGATTAATTCATCATTACATTTTAGCACCAATTGAACGGTTAAACTACTTTGGTTGTTCAATCACTATGTCCCAACTGCTCAACTGTGCGACTACCTCTTGACGAGTTTCTGCCGTAATTGTCCATTGGTCAATGGTCAATGCATCATTGGCGCATGTTTGATAATAGCCAAACCATTCAAAATCTAATCGACTCAACTCTTCGGCAGTTAAACTAGCCTTCGTACGCGACACTTCATTTTCTTCCATCAAGGTTTTAATCTTTTGATATTCTACTAACTTAGCATCTAATGAATCCTGACTAAATAAATAGATTGGCTCAGGCCAGAGGGTAAAGTCACCCTTATCTTTTGGATAAATGGCCAAAGCATATCCCTCTTCAACGACCCGCTGAATTCGATCAGCAGTCAATTTTATGGAGCGAATCTTTTTGGTTAATAAATTTTTGGTTTGAAAGTTATATTCTTCGTTATTCATCTGCGCCACCTCATTAGTAGTTTATCATGTTTACTAAACAAATAAAAAAATCATTCTTTTATTTGCGAGGATAATTTTTTCTTCGTTTGACCTGTTCGTTGATGGCAGTCACATCCAAATAAATCCAAATACGAAAACCAATCCAGATTAATAGGTAAATAATTAAGAATGAAATAATTCCTTGTTTCCAATCATCCAAGAAACTGATGGGATAGACCAAGTAAGCAATCAATACTGCCAAACTAGTCAGTATAAAATGTGCAATAATTCGTAAGGTGAAATTACCAAAATCCATATCTAACACTTTTGAAATCATCCCTATAATTCCACTCATTACTAAAATAATTATTATATAAAACGTTTTAATTGTGACAGTGTTCCACCCGAATAATAAGCAAAAAACGAATGTCGTTTAACCAATTAATATTGCAATAACCGCACGTCTGATTAAATCTTTTATCGTATTGATCTTAATCACATCCCTAATTTAAATTTTAAATCTGGTAAATATTTTCTACTTACACCTATTTTTACGGAATGACTTAAAATGGCAACCATATTGCCAGAAAATCCCGCTTCTAAACTATCTGGTCCCCTGTCAATAAAATAGACAATTTAATATAGAAACTTTTTTGTCCTATGCCACGACTAAATTTTGAATTTGAGTTTGATACTCATCTTCAAGTTGCTTTGGTGATTTGAA
>NZ_BJEB01000058.1 GCF_005405445.1 Paucilactobacillus nenjiangensis | reverse complement strand
GTCCTTGGCTAGTGGTTCCGACTACTACGGCCCACAGTGGACTTTCACCACCTAGTTGGCGCCCATGCCGGGCGCACCCAAAAAGGCACCAACAATTCACAATCGAATTGTTGATGCCTTTTTAATTTGGTGCACTCTTGATAACGCTGTAATATGTACCACCTATGATGTCTGCTTTTTATTACTAAGTAACCCGATGCTCACCTGCAACGATCGATCAACCTTATGCATTAACCCGTCGGACAAGTGTGTGACCTTATCCCGTAATCGTTGCTTATCGATGGTGCGTACCTGTTCTAATAATATCACTGAATCTTTTTCAATCCCGACATACTCTGAATTAATTTGAACGTGAGTGGGCATATTTGGCTTTTGCATTTTTGCCGTTATTGCTGCCACAATCACTGTTGGACTGTAATGGTTACCTATATCATTTTGAATAATCACTACTGGTCGTAATCCACCTTGCTCAGAGCCAATCACTGGTGACAAATCCGCGTAGAAAATATCACCACGTTTAATTTCAACCTTGGCCAAACATCCCCACCTCCTTTTTCACAAAGTCTAACAAGCGCTAATTATACCATACTACAACCCGTTTTGCTCGATATAGTTAGTTTGATTTATCGATAAACTCGCTGCACTCGTTCAGCAACGCTCGTCATAATCTCATAGTTAATCGTGCCGGCATACTCGGCGACATCTGTAGCACCAATTGTTTGATTTCCCTGATGACCAATTAAGGTCACTTTGGTACCAGTTTGGTATTGTTTAGGCAAACGAATCATCATCTGATCCATGCAAATCCGACCAACGATTTCACATTGTTGGCCATCAATTAATACATGAAAGCCTTGCATACAGCGTGGATATCCGTCGGCATAACCAATTGGAACCGTGCCAATCCATTCGTCGGTTTTAGCAGTGTACGTCGCCCCATAACTAACTGAGGCTCCAGCTGGAATTTGTTTAACAAAGACTAACTGTGTTTCTAATTCTGCAGCCGGTTCTAGTTGATATGGCAATTCTTCAATGGCTACTCCTGACGGATTAAGGCCATACATAGTCACACCAAAACGAATCATATTACCGGTTACTGGTAAATGCCACAAACTAGTTGCCGAATTTGAAATATGTACATATTTGGGCAATTGAACTAGTGCGCCAGTTAATTGCTGCCAAGTTTTAAATTGTTGCTCAAAATATTTGGTATCTGTTTGATCTGCCGTCGCAAAATGAGTGAATACTCCGTCAAAACTGAAGAGAGCACTGGCCAATAAAGTTTCTGCCTGCTTAACATCTTCTGAGTGGCGAAATCCGATTCTCCCCATGCCAGTATCGATTGCCAAATGGACACTCAATGGTTGCTTTGCCGTAGTCTGATCAGCATAATCTTGTAACCAATCCACGGACCCGACAGTTAGTGAAATACCGGCATCTGCTGCCAAAGTAGCGAAGGCAGGTGAAGTTATCCCTAAAACCAAAATTGGCGCGGTAATCCCTGCTTTTCGTAACGATAACGCTTCATCTAAGATAGCCACACATAATCCAGTGGCTCCAGCAGATAAAGCAGTCTGTGCGATTTCTAAAATGCCATGTCCATACCCATTTGCTTTGACAACCGCAAACATTTCAACATCGTCCGCTAAAATGGCGCGTTCATGCTGAATATTATTTGTTACTGCTTGTAAATTAACGACTAACTTAGTTTCCCGATTCTTCCCGATTACCATTGCACTATCCCTCTTCTAAAATGACTTCACTGATGACGACTGAATCAGTATGTGAAATTGACACATGGACTGGGCCATCAAAAATTGATTGCTTAATCGTCGGTTTTCCGGATTCATCGTCAAGAACTTCCAAATCTTGAAAGCCAACTGCCGCACCAATACCAGTTCCCAGCGCTTTGGAAAAAGATTCTTTCACTGAAAAACGGCCTGCCAAATACTCAGCCTGTTTGTGAGCGCTCCGCGTTAAATACTGTTGATATTCTGCAGCGGTTAACGTTTTGCTAATAAAATTAGCGTGTTTTTCTTTCATTTGTTCAACGCGTTGAATTTCACTGATATCAATTCCAATACCATAAATCATGATTATATCCTTTACTATCACTATTTTGTTTCATATTGTAGCACAGTTTGCTTTCACAATCGTCTTAAATTATCAGAAACAAAAAGATCTAAGCCAGATTTTACATCCAACTTAGATCTAAGTACTAATTAATCATTATTTTTTTTGCGAATACTGAATGCGTGGGATGAACCACCATTGCCGCCTCGGCTGCTTGAGCTACGGTTGCTTGATCCACGACTGCCGCCATGGTTATCACGGCTGCCCTTATATCCGCCTTCACGGTTTCCACCGCCTGAACGATTGCCGCCGCGGTATCCACCGCCATTACGACTACCGCCTGAACGATTACCACGATAACCGCCACCATTACGGCTTCCACCGCTACGACGACCGCCGCCACCCTTGTGACGAGGTAATGGACGTTCTGGAGTAATCTTAACTGGCACACTTGAAGCATCGTCTTTAGTGACGTTGTTCAACAAAGCAGCAACCAAATCAATTGGTTCGTACTTCGTCAACAGCTTTTCAGCTTCTTCTTCAAATTTGACAGTTTCAGTTTGACCAACAAGTTCGTCAACCTTAGAAATTGCATTTGCCAATTGACCCTTCAACGCTTCATCAGCGGTTGGTGGCTTCAATGGTAACATACGGACCTTCGTTAATTTTTCAATTTCACGAAGATAATCCATTTCGCTAGGAGTAACGAAAGTTAATGAAACACCATGGTGTCCGGCACGACCGGTACGGCCAATACGGTGAACATAACTATCTGGGTCTTGAGGAATATCATAGTTGTAAACATGAGTCACACCGGAGATATCTAATCCACGAGCGGCCACATCAGTAGCAACTAAAATATCAATTTTACCGTTCTTAAATTGTTGCATGATTTGACTACGACGTTGTTGAGTCAAGTCACCATGAATACCGGCAGCATTGTAGCCACGGGCTTCAAGGCCTTTTGATAATTCGTCAACACGACGCTTTGTCCGACCAAACACAATTGTCAAATCAGGATCTTGTACATCAATCAAACGTGTCATTGTATCGAACTTTTCAAAGTCCTTTGAACGAACGTAGAATTGATCAATTAAGTCAGTAGTAACTTCCTTAGCCTTAATCTTAACGTGTTGTGGGTCAGTCATGAATTGCACACCAATTTTTTTGATAGCTGGTGGCATAGTAGCTGAGAACAACAATGTTTGACGATCTGCAGGAGTCTTGTTGATGATTGATTCAATATCATCCAAGAATCCCATGTTTAACATTTCATCGGCTTCATCTAAAACTAATGTCTTAATATGGTCAAGTTTGACTGTCCGACGGTTGATATGGTCAAGCAAACGACCTGGAGTCCCAACCAAAACTTGTGGATGGTTCTTCAAGTTGTTGATTTGACGACGAATATCAGCGCCACCGTAAACAACTTGTGCCTTAACCTTTTTATCTTTACCTAATTTGTATAATTCTTCTTGCGTTTGGATAGCCAACTCACGAGTTGGTGAGATAATCAACGCTTGAATATCTCCATTACTTGTATCCGTATCTTCGACGATTGGCAATCCAAAGGCAGCTGTTTTACCAGTACCGGTTTGTGCTTGTCCAATGACGTCCTTACCCTGTATTACCAATGGAATAGTTTCCTCTTGGATTGGGGTTGCTTCTTCGTAGCCACTACGCTTAATGGCTTTAAGTAGGTCTTCTGATAGACCCAATTCGCTAAACTTCAAGTGTTTTCCTCCTGGGATTGAATCTCACCATCTAGTCAAATTCCGTTGACCACAGCAATGGTGAAACTATATAAAATAAATACAACTAAATAAGTATACTAGTTCTTAGTTGAAATAACAACTAATTTGAATAATAAGTGCTCAGCTTATCGATTAGCTTCGGAACATTTACGAAGAATAATCAAGTGTTGTCGCTCTATGACAATGGTTGATTATTTAAGTAAAGTGACGAAGTTGATAAGCGAAGCCGTTAATAATAAGTGCTGAGCAACTCGGTTAATCAATGAGCACTAACGTGATAATTCAATGAATTCGGTCTGTGAATTTGTTGAGTTATGAGTTAGGTGAGTTGATTGAGGTGCGAAGCCGTTAATAACAAGTGCTGAGCAAAGCGGGAGACATTGAGTATTAACAGATAATAACCGTCATCCGTTTTTAGGATGATGGCTATTATTGGTTAAACGGAAATGGCTGCTTTGCATAGCCGTTTATCAGCACCCCAAATCAACCCTAACTAGTCAATGCATCCAGCACCGTTTCCAAATGCAATCCGTGACTAGCTTTAATCGCGACAATATCTTTATCGGTAATCAAATCCCCTAATTCAACAGTCATCTTTGCTTTTTCTTCAGTAGCAAAATAATGCACATGCTCACCATAGTCTTCAACAAGAGCATCGTACAAAGCCTTCATATGAGGACCAATCAAATAGACTTCATTGATTTTTTCTGGATCAAATACTTCGGATAAATCTCGATGAAAATCATTTGATTGTTCACCAAGTTCAAGCATGTCACCCAAAACCACGATTCGTTTACCCGCTGTTTCTGCCTTGGAAAAGACGTTAACAACTTCTTTCACCGCTGTCGGATTGGAATTATAAACGTCACTGAGAATCTGTTCACCGGCACTACCCTTAATCCACTCAGTCCGATTTCGGGTAATATCGGGAGAACTGAGTGCCCGATGCATATTTTTAACTGAAATGTGCATTAATTTTCCAACACTCAGCGCAGCTAACGCATTGGTTACGTTATATTCACCCATCATTGGAACTTGGAAAGTTTCATCTGGCCACGCATTGGTGACAAACTCTAATGAGTAAGCAGTCGCGTTAACACTCGTGGCATAAATGTCATTATTCAACTGACGACCAAATTCGAGTTTATCTTGCACAATTGATGCAGTCCGTTCAGTTAACAATGGTTCATCCCCATTGAACACCAGCGTACCGTCTTCTTTTAAACCATTCACGATTTCCATTTTCGCGTCAGCAATTTTGTCACGACTGCCAAAGAATTCAATATGGGCTTCCCCAATCATTGTAATCACGGCAATATCAGGGGTGGCTAATCGACTCAGTGCATCTAATTCACCAAAATGATCCATCCCCATTTCAACAACGACGGCCTCAGTATTAGGATCCATGTTTAATAAGGTAACTGGGACACCAATTTCATTATTGAAATTTTCAAACGTTTTGGTGACATTCATTTGGGTGCTAAGAATCGATGCAATCATATCTTTGGTCGTGGTTTTACCATTACTACCGGTCACTGCCACCACGATTGGGTTAATTTTACATAAATAATAACTGGCCAATTCTTGCAAGGCAGCCAATGGATCATCAACAACTAACAATGGTTGACTGTCATCTCCCACCGCGTGATCACTGGCCCATAGGCTAGCTGCGGCCCCATTTTCAAAGGCACTGGCCACAAACTTGTGACCATCTTGTTCTCCATTGAGCGGCACAAATAGTGCTCCGTCGTCAAGGTTTCTGCTGTCAAAGGCAACACTACTAACCTCGACCTCTTGCCAAGCACTAATATCATTCTTTACATTAATCGCTTTGGCAATTTCCGCCAATTTCATTTTCATTCTGGAATCTCCTTTTAGATCTACTTCATTCAATCTACAACCTTATCATTATAACACCTTTTACGACAAGCCAATTCCACAAAAAAAGTTAACCCGCCGTCTTCGACAGATTAACCGTTTAATTGTTACTTACATTTGTTCGAGGCGTTTAATTCGTTCTTCCATTGGTGGATGAGTTGAAAATAAATTAGCCATCGATTTCTTTTTAATTGGATTACTGATATAAAGCGCTGCACTACTTGGATCAGCTTCTTTCATCGGTTCCGCGTTGGAGATTTTTTCTAAAGCTGAAATTAATCCCCGTGGATTCCGTGTCAGTTCCACCGCCCCAGCATCGGCCAGATATTCACGATTTCGAGACAGTGCCATTTGAGCTAACGACGCCGCAATTGGTGCTAAGACAACTACAACTAGTGAGAGCACCATCAAAATAATTTGAATGTAGCCGCCGCCTTCACGATCATTGTTACGTCGGCCACCGCCCCACCAAAACGAATGCATTCCGATATTAACGAGCATCGAAATAACAGCCGCCAATGCTAACGCAATCGTTTGTAAACGAATATCGTAATTCCGCACATGAGTCATTTCGTGACCCATGACACCTTCGAGTTCTTCGCGATTCAATTTATCTAAAATACCAGTGGTTGCCGCAACGGCTGCATGCTCTGGATTATTACCAGTGGCAAAGGCATTTGGACTTGGGTCATCAATGATATACACTTTTGGCATCGGAACATTGGCAACTAACGCCATATCCTCAACCACGTGCCACAATTCAGGTGCTTGATCTGCGCTCGTAATTTCATGGGCATGATTCATCCCCATCACCACTGAAGTTGATTGGGAAATCATCAAGGCCATGTAGATTCCACCAATTACGACTGCCATTAAAACTCCAGCCACATAACTATCAAAGAATACATAACCGACAGCTGCGCCAATCAAGAGCACCAACAAAACAAAGCCTATCATGACATAGACTGTACGTCGTTTATTTCGAGCAATTTGTTGATAGAGCATCTAGTTTATTCTCCAATACGAGTAAATTAAAATGAAACTTTGACATTTTCTTTTTCTTCTTCTGGAACTTTTAAGTATTCTACTTGTGCAAAATGATGAATACCGGCTACAATGTTAGTTGGAAATGATTGAATCTTGGTATTTAAGTTGGCCGCCGTTGAATTAAACAATTGGCGTGAATAAGCAATTTTATTTTCAGTATTTGAAAGTTCTTCCATCAATTCTGAATATTGAGCACTGGCTTTCAAATCTGGATAATTTTCGGCTAACGCAAAAATTGATTTCAATGAACTAGTTAATTGATCTGAAACTTCCATGGCTTGTTGATGATCACCAGCCGGTACTTGAGTCATTTGGTTTCTCAATTCAACCACTTTTTCAAGTGTTGATGATTCGTACTTGCCATAGCCTTTAACCGTTTCAACTAAGTTAGGAATCAAATCATTCCGACGTTTGAGTTGCACATCGATTTGGCTCCATGATTCTTGCGTTTGAACACGCGCACTAACTAAGCCGTTATAAATTCCCGCATAAATTGCGATTAAGGCAATAATCACGACAATTACTACAATAATTGTTACCATTAATATTTCCCCCTTGAATGATGTTACGTATAATCAAATGATAACGTACTTTACTAGTATAATAAAGTCATTTGAATAAACTTAATAAGTTTTGAAAGGTTGATAATTATGAATAATGTTTTATTTGTTTGTCTGGGCAACATTTGTCGTTCACCAATGGCAGAGGCTATGTTTCGCCAGATGGTTAAACAAGCTAATTTAGAATCACAATTTCAGATAGATTCTGCTGGCACAAGTAGTGAAGAAACTGGTAATCCGCCACATCCCGGCACTCGTGAAATCCTAGCTAAATATAATATTCCTGCTGATGGCTTGGTTGCGCGTCAAATCACGCGCCAAGATTTTGAAAATGCTGATTATATTATTTGCATGGATGGAATGAATTATAACAATCTAGTGCAAATGGCTGGTCCAAATTATCAAGATAAAGTTCATCGTATCTTTGAATTGGTGCCTGGAGAAGAGTCTCGAGAAATCCCTGATCCTTGGTACACGCACCGTTTCCAAGATACTTATGACAGTTTAGCTGCCGCATTACCAAGCTGGTTTGATTATCTGACCAAGTAAAAACCGTCTTTTTTTCGAAGACGGTTTTTTAGTTCTTATTATTAAATGATTTAGCAAAATTCTTTTGCACAGACTTGGGTGCGTCCTTGTATTTCATCGTCTTCACGAGTTCACCCCGAACCATTAAGCGACCTGCACCAGTAGCATCACAAGTAACTAATGTTATAATATTCTTTCCAGGTGTATTCTCGACCACATCAACTCGAGTCGCGGCAATATAGGTTTTTTCAGTGGTTTTATACTCATAAATCTTTTTCAAATCGGTCAAATAAATTTTTTGACCCACTTTACTCTTCCAATATAACGGACTAAACAAAATTGTGTGACTATTCATAT
This sequence comes from Paucilactobacillus nenjiangensis, assembly GCF_005405445.1. Taxonomy (GTDB): domain Bacteria; phylum Bacillota; class Bacilli; order Lactobacillales; family Lactobacillaceae; genus Paucilactobacillus; species Paucilactobacillus nenjiangensis. The sequence goes on along the minus strand of NZ_BJEB01000058.1, from coordinate 6,130 downwards.
GGTGCCCGGCTAAAGGATAATTACCTTCACCCATTTTTTGATCAGCACGCATGGTCCCCGCAGCCAAGGCTAAGGTATAATTATCAACCCCTTTGGCGATTGGTAAATTCAATTTAATAGATGGAATTGAGATTTCACCGATGACATTTAACGCAGATTTTTTAGCTCGCGCTTTAGCCACCATTTGTAAATCCAATGACTTAACATCCTTAAAATCAAAATTACCGGACTTTTTTTTGTTATTATTAATCTTTGTCTGTGAAATTTCTGGCTTATAACTATCAACCAGATAATCTTTAATCTGTTGATTAAAAATTAAAGCAAGCGAGACAATCAACAAAAACGTTAGCCCAACCCAACTCAGCCAGCGTTTCCAACTTGAACGTTTCTTATTTTTCATCAAATTCCCCCTACACCTGATCACTTTTATTAATAAAGTGGTTGGTGTTACCATAATAACTATTGTTATTCTGAGAAAATTATACATTACTTTTAAAAAAAAGAAAGAAGAACGCACGTATGAAGAAGCTGTTACACCTAAATAAACTAGAAGACTGGGAGAAAAATCTCTATGTTCTCTGGGTCAGCGTATTTGTGACCGGACTGGCATTTTCCGAAATTATGCCCTTCATGTCACTATATGTTGATACATTAGGTGACTTTACCAAAAGCCAATTAAATCTCTACTCCGGTGCCGTGTTCGCCATCACTTATCTGATTACAGCAATTATTTCACCCTTCTGGGGTAAGCTATCTGACACTCACGGACGGAAAATTATGATTCTTCGTGCCTCGTTTGGGATGGCAATTGTCATCGGCTTAATGTCTTGTGTCACCAACGTCTGGCAATTATTTGCTCTGCGTTTTATCCAAGGAATTTTTGGTGGTTACGTCAGCAATGCCAATGCCATTATTGCGACCACTGCCCCACGAGAGAAAAGTGGCCGTGCTTTAGGAACTTTGATGGCCGGCTTAACCGGTGGTTCCTTGCTGGGTCCCTTATTAGGTGGAGCATTAGCATCCATGTTTAGCTATCGGATGACCTTTTTAATCACTGGTATCTTACTCTTTATTGTCTTTATCTTTAGTTGGTTATTCGTCACTGAAAAGAACTTCAAACCAACTACGGCGAAAAAGTTACAAAAAGCTTCTGGCGTGATTGCCGCTTTAAAGAGCCCACAAATGATTTTTGGAATGTTCATTACCACATTAATCATTCAAGCTTCTAATAACTCTATTACCCCGATTATTTCCCTATATGTCCGCGAACTCATGCATAACAATGGTAACGTCACGTTAGCGAGTGGGATTATTGCTGCCGTTCCTGGGTTGGCCACCATGTTAGTTGCTCCGAGATTTGGAGCGTTGGGCGACCGAATTGGCACCGAACGGGTGTTAACCATTGGTTTTATTTTAGCCATTTGTTTCTTTATTCCCACAGCGTTTGTCACCAATATTTGGCAATTGGGGATTTTAAGATTCTTGATTGGAATTTCCAATGCGACCATGATTCCACAAGTCCAAACCCTCTTAACAAAAAATACGCCACCAGAAATTACGGGGCGCATCTTCAGTTGGAACCAAAGTTTCCAATCGTTTGGAAATGTGATTGGCCCCATGATTGGTGCCTTCATCTCTGGATTATTTGATTATAGTGCTGTTTTCTTATCCACTGCTTTACTGGTCGCTATCAATTTCGTCTTATTTAGAATAAATGTTGTGAACGCAAAAAAATAAAAAACACATACCAAATTGGCATGTGTTTTTTGATGATTCTTATTTGAGACCATATTTCTTGTTGAAACGATCGACTGCACCATCTGCTTGAGTAAACTTTTGCTTACCAGTGTAGAATGGATGTGAGTCTGATGTAATTTCAACACGAATCAATGGATATTCGTTACCGTCTTCCCACTTAACAGTATCTTTAGAAGTTGCTGTTGAGCCAGAGATGAACTTGAAACCAGTTGATGAATCTTCAAATACAACTGGATGGTAATCTGGATGAATGTCTTGTTTCATGTTATTACGCTCCTTTTGCCATGAGTCATTGACTGAGACATAGTTTATTTATATCTAACTTTACGATGATACCATGGATAATAATTTTTGACAACCTACGATTCGGAAACCTGAGTTTCAACTACTTCAGCTCCAGCTTCATCGACGATGTGCACGTCAGCATTGAGGCGGTTAAGTTTCCAAACAATCCGATCATAACCACGCAAAATATTATCCGCATGGGTGATTTTGGTCACACCATTGGCCATTAAACCGGCAATCATTAACGAAGCACCTGCGCGAATTTCACCCGCTTCAACCGTGGCTCCATGTAATCCTTCAGAATGTTCAATCAGGATTAGGCCGTTTTCAGTCGAAATCCCCATCCCCATTTTCTGTAATTCAGGAACGTGTTTCACACGTTGTGAATAAATTGTATCCACAATCACACTGACTCCTTCAGCTGTTGACAATAAAGGCGTTAAGGGTTGTTGTAAATCCGTGGCAAATCCTGGAAATGGTAAGGTTTTAATTTTAATTGGTTTGAGATTTTCGCTCCGTAACACGCGGATACTATCTTCACCAATTTGTAAATTAACACCCATTTCAAGTAATTTACTTGTAAATGATTCCAAATGTTCTGGAATAATATTATGCACAATAACATCGTCACCAACTGCTGCTGCCATGGCCAGATATGTGCCAGCTTCAATGCGATCAGGAATAATTGTATGAGTATTAGTGGAACGCAGTTCTTCGACTCCTTCGATACGAATTACGTCAGTCCCTGCCCCACGAATTTTAGCACCCATGTTATTCAAGAAGGTTGTCAAATCAGTAATTTCTGGTTCGCGAGCGGCATTTTCAATCACCGTCGTACCTTCTGCTTTAACCGCAGCTAAAACCGTATTAATCGTCGCTCCAACTGAGACCATATCCATGAAGATGGTAGTCCCTTTTAAGCCATTTGGTGCACTTATATGCACGGTTCCATTATCTTCAAATACCTCAGCACCTAAAGCTTCAAACGCCTTAATATGTTGATCAATTGGCCGTGGACCGATATTATCTCCACCAGGAAAAGTGAGTACTGCTTTATGGAAACGACCCAATAAAGCACCCATGAAATAATATGACGCTCTCAAACTCTTGATGGCCTTGCTAGGAAGTTCGCTTTCAACAATTTGAGTAGGATCAATATTTAAAATTCCATGCTTAAACGAAGATGTTACATTCATCGACTGAAGAATAATCATCAGGTTATGAACATCCAAAATATCTGGTACAGTATCAAATTGGACTGGTGTATCCGCTAAAATAGCAGCTGGAATAAGCGCCACTGTACTATTTTTAGCACCGCCAATCGTGATTTCTCCCGAAAGTCGGTTTCCTCCCTGTATGATCATACTTTTCATTGATAATTCCTCGCTCTAATTTATAGTTCTGTTTAAAACAACCAAATGTAATGATAAAGAAATATTGGCTAAATTACAATACTTTTCGACCACATATTATGTTAAATTTTGACAAAATTTTGCACAATTATGAATCACATAAATGTTTTAATCTAATTTTAATAAATAATTCTGGAACCTATTTCGTAAATCTTATTTTATTATATCGAAAAAGAGATTGAGTAATCCCCAATCTCCTCCATTTTGATAATAATTATTATTTTTCGCTAGCCGCTTTGATGAACGATTTGAACAAGCCTTCAGGGCGGTTTGGCCGCGATAGAAATTCAGGGTGATATTGTGCTGCCACAAAGAACTTCTTTTCTGGCAATTCAACGACTTCCACCAAACGATCATCAGGTGATGTACCTGAAAAGACCATACCGTGGGCCGCAAACTGTTCGCGATATTCATTGTTAAATTCATAACGATGACGATGACGTTCGCTAATGACATCTTGATTATCATAAGCTGCTGCTGCAACAGTGCCGGGCTTTAATTTACATGGATAGGCACCCAAACGTTGAGTTCCACCCATATCTTCAACGCCTTCTTGATCATTCATCAAGTCAATCACATTGTAAGGTGTTTCCAAATCAAATTCAGCTGAGTTAGCATCTTTTAACCCAACCACATTACGTGCGAATTCGATACATGCAGTTTGCATACCCAAACAAATACCTAAGTAAGGTACATCATTTTCACGAGCATACTTAATCGCCGTAATCTTGCCTTCAGTTCCTCTGGTACCAAAACCACCTGGTACCAAGATACCGTCAGCATCGCCTAATAATTCAGCAACATTATCTTCATTCACATCTTCAGAATTCAAATGTGTGATATCTACGTCAGAATCGACGGGATATCCAGCATGCTTGAGTGCTTCATTTACAGAAATGTATGCATCTTGCAGATTTGAATATTTGCCGACCATTGCAATCTTGATGGTTTTGCTCAAGTGTTGCACATGTTCAGACATTGCAGCCCATTCAGCCATATCGGATTTAGGTGCATCAATATGCAATTGGTCACACACAATTTGGTCCATGTTTTGTGCCTGTAAGTTCAATGGAATTTGGTACAATGTGTCAACATCTAATGATTCGATGACCGCATCGGGTTCCACATCACAGAACAAGGCAATCTTTTTACGCATACCGTCGTCGATTGGCTTTTCAGTCCGAACAACTAAGATATTAGGTTGAATTCCCAAACCACGTAATTCTTTGACACTATGTTGTGTTGGTTTCGTCTTCATTTCGCCGGCTGCGTGCAAAATTGGAATCAACGTTGTGTGAATGTAAATCACATTGTCAGAGCCAATATCACGCTTCATTTGACGTAGTGCTTCCATGAAAGGTAACGATTCGATATCGCCGACGGTTCCGCCAACTTCAGTGATAACAATGTCGGAGTCGGTACTTGTACCAGCACGCATAATCTTTTCTTTAATCATATCTGTGATATGTGGAATTACTTGTACGGTGGCACCTAAATAGTCTCCGTGACGTTCTTTATGCAGAACCTCAGAATAAATTTTCCCGGTTGTTACATTTGAATATTTGTTCAATGTGATATCAATAAAACGTTCGTAGTGACCTAAATCTAAATCAGTTTCCGTACCATCATCAGTGACAAACACTTCACCATGTTGATAAGGACTCATCGTACCTGGGTCGACGTTGATATATGGATCAAACTTTTGAATCGTAATCTTCAGGCCGCGATTTTTTAATAACCGACCTAATGAAGCAGCAACGATCCCTTTACCAAGGGATGAAACCACCCCACCTGTTACAAAAATATACTTTGTCATGTTGTTACTCCTTTGGGAAAATTTGAAGGCTGGTACCATCTTGCAAAATTAAAAAAGTCCCCTATCCATCATAGAATAGGGGACCATATATTAATCGAACAATATTGTCTCGAAGTAAGTCCTTCGAGAGCCCATATAAGATAATACAGTCAGAAAAGAGATTCGTCAAGAGGAAAGTAATAAGTGCTGAGCTAACTGTTAAGACAGCGAGTGACTAACGACAAATAATCAAAGGGCATGGACTTTATGACATTTGATTATTTAAGTTAGGTGAACTGTTTGGTTAGTGAAGCCGTTAGAAAACTCATGCTGAAATTCATGGGAAATAGTGAGCATTAATAGACAACCATTATTATCCCGCTTTTGGATATTGATGGTTGTTAATTAAGCGGAACTATTTGTGAATTGAAGCGGATAAGAAAATAAGTGCTGAGCTAACCGTTAAGACAGCGAGTGACTAACGATAAATAATCAAAGGGCATGGACTTTATGACATTTGATTATTTAAGTTAGGTGAGCTGTTTGGTTAGCGAAGCCGTTAGAAAATAAGTGCTAAGCAAAGCGCTAGCCATTGAGTATTAACAGATAATAACTGTCATCTGTTCTTGGGATGATAGTTATTATTAGTTAAACGGAAATGGTTGCTTTGTGAAGCCGTTAAAAAATAAGTGCTGAGCAAAGCGCTAGCCATTGAGTATTAACAGATAATAGCTGTCATCCTTTCTTGGGATGATAGTTATTATTAGTTAAACGGAGATGGTTGCTTTGCGAAACCGTTAAAGCAACAAAAAACTCTCTGAGGATGTCGCTACGCTCCATTCCTCGTAACCATATCAAGAAATAAAACTGCCCTCAAGAT
>NZ_BJEB01000057.1 GCF_005405445.1 Paucilactobacillus nenjiangensis | reverse complement strand
TAACTACCACCTTTATGAAAGTTGTATTCACTGATTCACTCATCTCAATTTTCAATACACGACTTTAAATAGCCAACGGACTTCGAGCGAGTTAATTTGTGAACCAAATGAAGTTGCCAGTTTTTGTGACGACGTCACCAGAAGGTGCGCCAAATAGACCTTCGACATGTCAACTTCATTACCACTTTAGCAAAAAAAGAAAAAGTGGTGAATCATAATTCCGTCGAATTATGATTCACCACTAATGTTAGTCAGTTTTTGTACGATAGAGTTCACGCTCTCCTTAATCGTGTTTCATCAATCAGATTACTCCGCCTATCTACACTAATTAATTTATCCCAAGTCAGGATAAACCAATTAGTTAGGATAGTGCTCGTAATCTATCGATTGATGGCGCCCTTTTTTTATAATCGCGCTTTTCACACCAACCTTTTCGCTTAACTCATCTAACTTTGCCACCCAAGAACGGTGACTCAGTCAGATTTTGTTAATGCTCAATGGCTAAACGGGTTGAATCACGCTCTTTTTCATAATCGCGCTCAAACTCACAACTTCTTCGCCTAACTACAACTAATCATTTATCCAAGTGCAGATAAATAATTAGTTTAGGTTAGAGTTCAGGAGCTGAGCGTTCGCTTTCATAATCGCGCTCTTCACCCCAACCTTTTCGCTTAACTCATCTAACTTTGCCACCCAAGAACGGTGACTCAGTTAGATTTTGTTAATGCTCAAAGGCTAAACGGGTTGAATCACGCTCTTTTTCATAATCGCGCTCTTCACCCCAACCTTTTCGCTTAACTCATCTAACTTTGCCACCCAAGAACGGTGACTCAGTTAGATTTTGTTAATGCTCAAAGGCTAAACGGGTTGAATCATGTTCTCCTTTAATATCCCCACAATCGTCATTGGATTAGAGAAGAGGGGGATTTGGTTACTTAATGCAAAGTAACTTAAAGGAGTATCAGTAGTTTGGTTTTCATCACCGGTAACAACGAAAGCAGCTTCGGCAGGAGTTACGTCAGAAATATCACCGGAAATGACCATCGTTTCAAAATTATGTTTAGCGAGTTCAATCAGTAGTTCGGTGTCGTCTTCAGCTGAATTGTCGAGGAGCACAATTTTGCCGGTCCGATTACTTAACGAACCATAGCTATCATATAAAGCATTTGTTAAGGCTTCGCTGAAAGTAGCGCCACTACCAATGGATTCACTAGTGGATTTCATTTCAGGAGAAAGGGTCGTCATCATGCCAGGTAGTTTGGCAAACGAAAAGACTGGAGCTTTGACAAACACTTGGTCTGGTTCTGCGCCATAACCGGCGAACAAACCAATTTCGGTCAGTGACTTGCCTAAAATTAAGCCAGTCGCTTGTTTAGCGAGATGGTTGCCGGTAATTTTACTCATAAAGGGGACTGTTCGGCTGGCACGTGGATTGACTTCAATTACGTAAGCGGCGTCGGCGACGATAAATTGAATGTTCATCATACCGATACAGTGCACCGCTTTGCCGATTTTGGTAGAAATGGCAATGATTTCTTGCTTTTGCGCTGTGGTTAAGTGCTGAGTGGGATAGATGGAAATAGAATCACCAGAATGCACACCGGAACCTTCGAGATGTTCCATGATGCCGGGGATGAAGACGTCGTGTCCGTCACTTAAAATGTCGACTTCGCACTCAGTCCCAGCTACATAATGATCAATTAAAATTGGTTGATGTGGAGCGGCGTCAATGGCCTTTTCCACGTACTCATCTAATTCGCTATCGTCGGTCACGACCGCCATTGCCCGTCCGCCTAAGACGAAACTAGGACGTACCATCACCGGATAGCCTACTTGTTTAGCCACCACGTGTGCATCGGCTTGATTCATTGCGGTATCACCATTGGGCTGCTTAATTGATAAGCTAGCGAGTAGTTCTTCAAATTCGTGGCGATCTTCGGTTTGATTAATTCCGGCTAATGAAGTGCCTAAGATGTTCACGCCCTGGGCAACTAACTCAGCCGTTAAGTTGATGGCAGTTTGCCCACCGAATTGAACAATCACGCCTTCGGGTTGCTCCAAGTCAATGATCTGCATCACATGGTCAATTGTGAGTGGTTCAAAATATAATTTATCTGAAATTGAAAAGTCAGTCGAAACTGTTTCAGGGTTGTTATTAATAATAATGGCTTGATAACCATGTTGTTGAATCGCTTGTACACTATGCACGGTTGTATAGTCAAATTCGACTCCTTGTCCAATCCGAATCGGACCAGATCCCAGGACGATAATATTATTTTTTAATGGCACACTTTCATTTTCGCCTGGGAAATAACTACTGTAAAAATATGGGGTGGCACTGTCAAATTCACCTGCACAGGTATCCACCATTTTATAAACGGGCTGAATGTGGTTGGTGACCATCATCGAATTAATCTCTGCAACTGGCACCGCAGTGGCGGTCGCAATCATGGTTGGGTTGAAGCCAAATTTCAAGGAATGTTGCAACAAAGGAACCGTCAGCTGGTTGTTTTGTAATTCCGTCATGATATCCCAAATGTTCGCTAACTTGTGTAAGAAAAAAGGCGTGATTTGCGTAGCTTCAAATAATTGCTCAATCGTCCAGCCGTGTTGTAATGCTAAAAAGATTTCAAACAGCCGTTGATCGGTTGGATGCGCCAAATGTTGCATTAATTCTTCGTTGGATAAATCTTGTTCAGGCAAGAGCGTATTTTCTAATTGTGGATTAATTTCTAATGAAGCGACTGCTTTTAAGAAGGCTTCTTCCATCGTCAAGCCAATTCCCATCACTTCACCTGTGGCCTTCATTTGGGTACCAAGGTGAGAATCGGCAGTATCAAATTTGTCGAACGGAAAGCGCGGAATTTTAACGATTAAATAATCTAGCGCTGGTTCAAAGGCGGCATTAGTCGTTTGGGTGACGGGATTCGTAATTTCTTTTAAATTCAAACCAACCGCAATTTTAGCGGCAATTTTGGCAATTGGATAACCAGTCGCTTTTGAAGCTAAGGCTGATGAACGGCTCACCCGTGGGTTTACCTCGATGATAAAGTATTCATTGGTGGTTGGGTTTTGTGCTAGTTGGACATTACAGCCGCCTTGAATATTGAGTGCTTCAACAATAGCTAAAGAAGCGGTCCGTAACCGCTGATAAGTGGAATCATTTAATGATTGACTAGGGGCGACAACAATCGAATCACCCGTATGAATACCGACTGGATCAAAGTTTTCCATACAACAAACACTGATTTTATCACCGTTGGCATCGCGCATGACTTCAAATTCAATTTCTTTGTAACCGGCGATACTTTTTTCGATTAAACACTCAGTCGCTGGTGACATTGATAGACCACGGTGGGTGATATCTAGTAATTCAGTTTGATTGGTGGCAATTCCACCACCCGAACCACCAAGGGTAAAAGCCGGACGAACAATCACCGGATAGCCAATTTGGTGCGCAAATTTAACTGCGGCTTCGGTATCATGTACGGTCAAACTCGCTGGAATTGGTTGATGAATTGATTCCATTAGTTCTTTGAATTCTTCTCGATCTTCCGCTTGTTGAATCGTTTTTAAACCCGTACCCAGTAATTGCACGTGATATTGATCTAAAACGCCAGCTTCAAATAAATCAATCGCTAAATTGAGACCAGTTTGTCCGCCCAAAGTTGGCAGCAGGGCATCTGGTTTTTCTTTGGCAATGATTTCGGTAATTGAAGCCACTGTTAAAGGAGCCAAGTAAACATGATCAGCGATTTCATCGTCGGTCATAATTGTGGCTGGATTGGAGTTGACTAAGACCACTTCGTAGCCTTCTTCTTGTAAACTAATGCATGCCTGGCTGCCGGCATAGTCAAATTCGGCGGCTTGACCAATGACAATTGGTCCCGAGCCAATCACCATGATTTTTTTAATAGTTGCAATTTTAGGCATGTACTTTCGTCTCCTTGAGCATTAATTGATTAAATTGATTGAAAAAGTTATGGGCATCGGTGGGGCCTGGATTAGCCTCCGGATGGTATTGCACCGTGATGACGGGCAAACTGGTGTGACGTAAACCTTCAACAGTTTTGTCATTTTCTTCTGTAGCAGTGACGACTAAACCGGTCTCTACTAAGGAATCAACGTCCACTGCATAACCGTGATTTTGACTTGTTAAAATCGTCGTTCCATCTTCGAGTTCGACGGGGTGATTCAAACCACGATGCCCAAACAACATTGCATGAGTCGTTGCACCGTTGGCTAGGGCGAGTAGTTGATGACCTAAGCAAATCCCGGCAGTCGCGTAATGTGCTTGAATTTCTTTTAATAAAGGAAGGGTTTCTAAATAGTCCGTGGGATTATCCGGCCCATTTGAAATCAAAACGCCGTCTGTCTCATAATGATTGACCGTTTCAAAGTCGGTCGTGTATGGCAGCACCTTCACCTTGCAGCCGTGTGCCATCAATTGTTCGATAATCGCTTGTTTAATACCGTAGTCAATCACCACCACATGAAAATCAGCATTTTCAACATTATAGATGGCGTCTTGCAGTTCTGGTGTTCGATGCATGATGGTGTCAATTTGGTTATAAATGGTATCAAAGTCGGTCATGGCAACTGGTGCATTGGTTAGCACGGCCTTCATTGTACCTTGCGTCCGAATATGCTTCGTTAATGAGCGCGTGTCAATTTCCGAAATCCCAGGAATTCCTTGTTCCTTTAAAAAACTGGAAATTGATTGTCCTTCAGTTGGGTCTTCGTTTTCTAAATGTCGAACGATGACTGATTGGCAAGTTGCCGCCACACTTTGGTTGTGCCATTCGTCTGTGCCATACGTCCCAATCAATGGGTAAGTAAACGTTAATAATTGATTTGTATAGGAAGGATCCGTAATTGCTTCTTGATAGCCGGTCATCCCCGTATTAAACACAACTTCACCGGCAGCTTGACTTTCAGTTGCGCCAAATGCTTCACCAATAAAGACGGTTCCGTCTTGTAATGTCAGGTATTTATTCATATTATTCCCACCTTTTTGAATATCTATTCGTAATTATTATCAATATTAAACACCAAGCAAGAACTCAAGTCAATAATTTTTATTCATAATATTCAAATAAATTCACTATTTACTGAATAAAATTAACTAAATCATGAATAATAGTGAATAATTACATAAAAAGGGTTGCTTTTATTTCTCGTTGCATGTAAGCTGATGGGCAACTAATAAAAATGCAATTATATGAATGAGAAGGGAATGATTAGTATGAATGCTGCACTCGTCGGGGTTTCCGGATACGGGGGCATGGTGCTCTTTCAACTATTAAATAATCACCCAGGCGTTGACCAGGTGAATTTATATGGACATGCACAAACGGAGAATCAAAATTTAGGGGATGTGGTTTCGCTCTTTGAACTAGGCCACTTTAATCAGCAACAAATCTTTCCTTATAATGAAATCCAAATCATGCAAGATAACGATGTCGTCTTTTTTGCCACATCGGCCGGAGTAACCGCACAGTTGGCACAACCATTTATCGATGCGGACTTTCCAGTGATTGATTTGTCTGGTGATTATCGTTTAAACACGCAAGCGTTGTATGAACAGTGGTATCACAAGCAACCGGCGCAACAAAGTGCACTGGATACTGCTCACTACGGCTTAGTAGAGTTTGAATCAGCACACAATGCGAAATACGTTGCTAATCCTGGTTGTTATGCGACCGCCACCTTGTTGGCATTGGCACCGTTGGTCAAGAATGACTTGATTGATGTTGATTCAATTATCGTGGATGCCAAATCAGGGACCTCTGGGGCTGGCAAGAAGCCGAGTGAATTATTACATTTCAGTCAAACTAATGAGAATTTACAAGTGTACAAAGTGAATCAACATCAGCACATTCCAGAAGTAGTACAAGAATTGCAAACTTGGAATCCAGCTGTCAAAGCAATTCAATTTAATACCACTTTGTTACCAATCACTCGAGGTTTGATGAGTACGGTCTACGCTAAAGTTAAAGCTGGAGTCACTCAAGCTGAAGTATCTGAAGCATTTGAGCAAGCTTATCAAGATCAAACCTTTGTGAATTGGACTGATCGACGATTTCCTACTATTAAGGAAGTTGTTGGGACCAATGATTGTAAAATTGGGGCAATTTACAATCCCGACACTCACACCGTGATGGTAGTCAGTGTCATCGACAATCTAATCAAAGGTGCTGGCGGTCAAGCAATTCAAAACTTCAATCAAATGTTCAACTTTGATGAAGCTGCCGGATTACCGGTGAATGTGTGGGTGCCATAGGTTTAGAGTGTGAACTCAATCGAGTTGCTCTGTAGGATTAACAAAAAATGGTGAAATAAACGGGTTAAGTTTATAAGCCATTTGAGTTAAACGAAGAGAGCAGATTGAGTAAGCACGTTTCAGAAAATAAGTGCTGAACCAACCGGGTAATCGCCGAGCACTAACGGAGGAATTCAAAGATTTCAAGGGTTAAGAAATCGAAGGAATTACAAGTTAGGTGAGGAGATTGGTTGGGGAGGCCGTTAACAAAGAGTGTGAGCTCAATCGGGTTGCTCTGTAGGATTAACAAAAAATGGCGAAATAAACGGGTTAAGTTTATGAGCCATTTGAGTTAAACGAAGAGAGCAGATTGAGTCAGCACGTTTCAGAAATTAAGTGCTGAACCAACCGGGTAATCACCGAGCACTACAACAGATACCAACAACATGCGGGAGCTTTGGATGAGGAAAACAGGGATAATTTGGGGAAATTACAACTGACACGAGGGAGAAACAGTATGGATCAAATTCAAAATAAAGTGAAAAAGTTAGATGAGTATCAATGGCCACAGGGATTTTTCAGTGATGGAATTCATGCGGGTTTACGAGATGGACTAGATTTAGGTTGGATTTATTCTGAAACGCCAGCCGCTGCGGCAGGAGTTTATACAACGAGTCAATTTCAAGCGGCACCAACAAAACTAACTAAAAACACGATTAATTTAAACCATCAACTGCAAGCAGTCGTGATGAATAGTGTCTGTGCAAATTCTTGTACTGGACCACAAGGTGAAACTGATGCCCTGGTCATGCAACAAGCGGTGGCAGACAAAATGACTATCGATTCCAATTTAGTTGGCGTGGCTTCAACTGGAGTGATTGGTCAATTCATGCCCATGGGTTTGATTACGGCCGGGATTAAAAAGTTGGAGCTCGGTGATTCCGATAAAGTGGCTCATGCGGTAATGACCACTGATTCGCACGCTAAAACTATTAGTGTCGCTGCTGATATTGACGGCGAGACGGTGATTGTATCGGGCTTTTGCAAAGGGTCTGGGATGATTCATCCCAATATGGCTACCATGTTAGGCTTTGTGACCACTGATGCTAAAATCGCTAGTTATGAATTACAGGCCCTGCTAAGTGAACATGTCAACGATACGTTTAATCAAATTACCGTGGACGGCGATACTTCCACTAATGATATGGTGACGGTGATGGCCAATGGGGCATCCGGCGTGGATGTGGCCGCATCTGATGAATTTGAAGCCGCCTTTCATCAAGTCTTGTCATACTTGGCACAAGAAATTGCTGCTGACGGTGAAGGAGCCACCAAATTAGTCGAAGCTAATGTAAAGCATGCTGAAACCAAAGAGGATGCTCAAAAAATTGCCAAACAAATCGTGGGGTCAAACTTAGTTAAATCCGCTATCTTTGGGGATGATGCGAATTGGGGTCGTATCATGGGTGCAATTGGACAAACGGATGCCAAACTTGATGTTGATCACGTCAGCTTGTGGATTAATGGCATCCAATTAGTCAAAGATAGTATTTCGGCCAATTTTGATGAAGCAATCGTGAAAGAAACACTGGCCTCTAGTAAAGTTGTGATTGATGTCGATGTGAATTTCGGTGAAGCAACTGGCCAAGCCTGGGGTTGTGACTTAACGTATGATTATGTGAAAATTAACGCTTCATATCGAAGCTAATAGGTGAATTCAATGGAAAAAATTGTCATTAAAATTGGTGGGAACGCCACTCAACAACTAACTGAATCGTTTTTTGAACAACTCGCAGTTTGGCAACAACAAGGCAAGCAAGTCATCATTATTCATGGTGGTGGGCCGCAAATTTCTAAATGGAGTTCAGATCTAGGTTTAACCGTGACCAAAAAGAACGGGATTCGAGTCACTGATGAGGCGACTTTGAAAGTCACTCAGGCCGTTTTACTCGGAGTCGTTCAACCAGCCTTGTGCCAGATGATTGCCGATCATGGCTTTGAAGTGATGGGGCTAAACATGGCTGACAATCACCTGTTGGAAGGCGAATACGTTGATCAACCCTTGTACGGTGAAGTTGGTCAGGTGATCAAGGTCAATGAGGAGTGGCTCGCGCAAAACTTGCATGGCCAGATTGCTGTGATTGCTCCCTTGGTACAAACTGCACACAGTGCAGTGCTTAATGTCAATGCGGATGTGGCCGCAGCTAAAATTGCGGAAGAATTAAATGCCGCAGAACTAGTTTTGTTGACGGATGTTCCTGGCGTGATTAAAGATGGCAATGTGATTTCAGAGCTGAATAATCAAATGGCGCACAGCTTAATGCAAGATGAGATTATTAAATCGGGGATGAAGCCTAAGATTAAAGCAGCGTTCACGGCCCTCGAGCATGGGGTAAAAAAAGTGCTCATTACGGACAATATTGAAAATCACGGTACGGTATTAAAAACCGCGTAACCAAAGGAGCAAGAAGAATGGAATATGTATTTCCAACGTACGCCAGATATCCAATCGATATCGTCGATGGCGAAGATGTACATTTAGTGGACAGTCAAGGGCAGCAATATCTTGATTTCACTAGCGGCATTGGGGTTTGTAGTTTTGGCTATTCTAATCAATTAATCAAAGATTCCGTCGCCACACAAGCTGGTAAAGTTTGGCACACGTCAAATTTATATGACAGCCAGTTACAAGATCAAGTAGCGGCAAAGTTAGTTGAGCCCGGTATGTTGGCTTTCTTTTGTAATTCAGGGACTGAAGCCAATGAAGCGGCCTTAAAGTTAGCCCGCAAATCCTCTGGTAAAACAAAAGTTATCGCCTTTAACGATAGCTTCCATGGTCGGACTTATGGATCATTGTCAATGACCGGCAACCCAGGAATCAAGGAAGGTTTTTTTCCCCTTGTGCCATCAATTGATTTTGCGGACTTTGACGATGATGCCGCACTGACACAAATCGATAATCAAACGGCGGCTGTGATTTTAGAAGTGATTCAAGGTGAAGGCGGCGTGAATAATGCGCATGCTGACTGGCTCCAAGCAATCGAAACTAAAGCTCATCAAGTGGGTGCACTGTTAATTATTGATGAGGTTCAGACGGGGATTGGTCGGACCGGAACCAAGTTTGCATATCAAAATTATGATTTGCATCCCGATATTGTGACCCTGGCTAAAGCGCTTGGCAACGGGCTACCAATTGGGGCAATGATAGGTAAGCAAGAATTAGCGAGTGCATTTGGCCCCGGTTCTCATGGGACCACTTTTGGGGGCAATAAATTATCTTTGGCCGCCGCAGATGCTGTCTTGGATCAATTGACGCCTGAATTTTTAACGGCAGTTCAAGCTAAATCAAAATCGGTGTGGGCCATTTTGAAGAATGAAATTGCGCAACAATCCATCGTCACGGCCATTTCTGGTCAAGGATTAATGATTGGCATTCACTTAGATGAACAAGTCAACGTGGAAGATATTATCAAAGCCTTGCAACAAGACGGACTGCTGACATTGTCTGCGAAACATAACACGTTGCGGTTGTTACCACCGCTCGTGATGAATACGGAAGAATTAACGACCGGCTTAACAAAAATTAACCAGATATTGAGCCAGTTTGCTCAAACCAAAATGGAGGCTAAATCATGAATCAATTCCAAGGCAAGTCATTTTTAAAAGAAATCGATTTTTCGAGTGCGGAACTCAATTACTTAGTTGATTTTTCAGCACATTTAAAATATTTAAAGCACCACAATATTGCGCATCCTTATTTGCAGGGTAAAAATATCGCCTTGTTATTTGAAAAGACTTCGACGCGAACTCGGTCTGCCTTTACGGTTGCTGCTAATGACTTGGGCGCTAATCCAGAATTTTTAGGTAAAAATGATATTCAATTTGGAAAAAAGGAATCAACGGAAGATACAGCCAAAGTGTTAGGGCGGATGTTTGATGGAATTGAATATCGTGGGTTTGCGCAGGCCACGGTTGAGGGCTTATCCAAATATAGTGGTGTGCCAGTTTGGAATGGTTTAACCGATGAATGGCATCCAACTCAAATGATTGCGGACTTTTTGACGTTAAAAGAAAATTTTGGTCATTTAAAAGGCTTGACGTTGACTTATCTTGGGGATGGCCGCAATAACATGGGCAATTCTTTATTAGTGACCGCCGCCAAACTTGGGGTGAACATCCATATGGGCGTCCCTAAAGCACTCTGGCCTAGTGATGAAGTGATTGGTTTAGCCAAAGAAGCCGCCATGAAATCTGGTTCAAAAGTCTTTTTGACTGAAGATCCAAAGGCAGCAGTTGAAGGTGCAGATGCATTGTACACAGATGTGTGGATTTCAATGGGTGAACAAATCAATGTGAAAGAACGGATTGAAATGTTGTTGCCATATCAAATCAATCAAGCCTTAGTCGAAGCGACTGGTAAAGATAGTACGATTGTCATGCATTGTTTACCGGCTTACCACAATCACGACACCGAAGTGGGTAAAGAACTTGGTGAAGAATTTGGGGTCGACGCTCTTGAAATTACAGATGATGTCTTCAATGGACCTGCATCGGTGGTCTTTGACGAAGCTGAGAACCGTTTGCATTCTATCAAAGCTATCATGGCTGCTACTTTAGGAAACTTATTCATTCCAGAAATTTAAAGTGAAGAAAGCCGTACAATTATTTGAAGATTTTGTAAAGATTGGGCTAGAAGATTTGATGTGTGTTACAATCTTCCTATTGTTGATTTTAGACACACTGAAATCGGAAAACTAATTTGATCGGCATAAGATCAGGAATAAGGGTGGATTGATGGAAGCAAGTAGTAAAGTAACAACTAAAAGTTTTGTTTCGAAGTTAAGAGATATCGTTAAAGCTAAATATAAGGAATCTGTCATTAGTTTAGTGAGCTTTATTGTGATTGCGATTGCCGTGATTGCGATTGTTGCATTTGCCGGCTACGAAGCATTTGCGTATGTAACTCAAAAGCTTGTGATGCTGATGTATACTGTGATGTACGGTATGACCGGTGCGGTATCGGCTAGTTCGATTGCGATTGGTGTCGTCATTTTCCTAGCTGCCTTGGCACTGTTTGTCGCAGCGATTGTCTTTATTCAATTTTTTGCCGTTGCCATTCAATATGAATTCCAAGATACAATTCAAAATGACAGCAAGACAATCTCACTGAAAGGTATTTGGGCACAATTTCGAATTATGAACAAAAACCAAATGTGGCGCTTGTTCTTGTACTCATCATTGTTTATTGGATTATGGACATTGCCAACCAACATCTTGGAATTGGTCTTTAGCAGTAATACGATTCTAGCAATTATTTTCAGATTGTTGACAGCTGTGATTACCATTTGGAAGACATTGGAATATGCTCAAGGTATCTTCTTATATCGTGAACAACGTCCGAAGTTCCTTGGTCAATCAATGCGTCATGCATTTACAGCCAGCCGTCGTTTCATGTCACATAAGAAATGGCAATATCTTTGGTTGATGATCGTTACGGTGGTTCCTTTGATTGTGGGTCAAATCATCTTTGGTTTAATCACATTTTATGGTGAATATACCGCAACTTATTTCTTCTTATACCTCGGTATTATTTTGATGGTTGTTTATGGATGTGCATACTTACCAGTGCTTTACTTCTCAAAGCCACTCTACTTTGAATTGACTCGCTCATCTGTTTCAATTGATGAAACCTTTGAAGATACATTCAAGTCAGTTGGTCGTTTAACTGGTACAGAACCATACGAAAAGAAATCAAAAAAAGCAAAAAAAGAAGTTCAAGCTAAAATTGAACCTAATGATGCAAAAAAGAAAGCAGCACCTAAAGATACCAAAAATGATAAATAGTTAAGCTAATCCTGCATACCACTCACCTGGTGTGTAGGATTTTTTGTAAACAAATAGCCATCCAAGCGGGTGGCTTGGATGGCTATGTGTGAAGGGGGATTTAGTGAGTATAAACGTGCTCCATCAATTCAATTCATTCCGCTTAATTTAGACAATTAGATTTCCAAACTCGAAATCAATAATTGCCTTTATTAATGCTCGTGAATTTCCGAATTGAGTCGCACTCTGGGCTGAAACGTGCTCCCTCCTTCAATACCGTCACATAACTTCAAAATCCCCGTCCAAGTTAAGTTCACTTGAACGAGGATTTCTTTGTTATAAGCTCCGGTATTCACGAATGAGGTCGCACTCTTTCTAGAATACCTTCATCGTCGTCCAGCTAGTTGGCAGCGTATTGAAATTGTATTCAGCAAGACTGGATTCAATTTTGTCACCGGAGAACATGGCGGTATGCGAACGAGCGAGCATTAGGTTAAGTTCGTGATCTTCTTTGAATTGAACCATAATAACGGGGATGTTCCAAGCCCAGGCAGCGCCGATTTCAAAAATGGTACCAGCGTCTGGTTCAGGATTATCCTCTTCAGCTTTATAATCTAAAATTGCCACCACGACGTCAGCCCGTTTTACTTGGCGCATATCAGTCGCGAAGACGGAATCTTGCCATTTATGTGATCCGAATTCTAATGTTTCTTCTTGGTGTTCTTGTGGATTATAAATTTCATCACCAGCGATGGTGGGGTTCTTGCGTAAAGCAGCCACCGTTTTTTCGATGCGTTCTTTTTGGCCGTCAGAGAAAAATGGGCTCGCAAGGTAAACTTTGTTCTTTTGCATAATTAATAAAACTCCTTTAGGTTAGTCGTTGTTGCCAACGGTAAATCGTGCTTGGTTAATCGATGGGGCTTCAATTTCATCTAGTAGTGCTGTAGCAAGATTGCCACTCGTTAAATTAGGTTTACCCGATGAATCGAAGAGTGCTTGATTTTTGTCATTACGGACATAGCCGGTTTTGGGACCGGGGCCGTAGCTTAAGGATGGAGAAATTCCCACCCAGTTAACATTGGTAACGGTTTGCAAAAAGTGATATTCATGAACCTGCATTAAAGGCGTGTCAATCCAAGAGGCCGAACTTGTATCTTTGACAAATGAATCAATAAACGGATTTCCATCCTTGTCTAACAAGCTGGCCGCCCCTAGCATAAAGAAAATTCGAGGTGAAGTGGTGTTACGTAAAATACGAATCAAATGAGCTGCCATATCTATGTGTAAGTACCCCATGTCATGGCTTCTGGGTGTCCCCAGTGCATTAACTACCACTTCAAAAGGTGTTAAATCTTCAGTGGTTAATTCAAAGACATCCGCTACTTTTAGTTTAGCATCGTCGCCCAATGTTCCTTTGGCTTTGGCTTCATTTCTGACAAATGCAGTCACGTCATGACCACGGTCAACCGCTTCTTGATAAATTGTTTGGCCACTCATTCCAGTGGCACCCAAAATAGCAATTTTCATTGTGATTACTTCCTTTCGTTGAATAACTTTTCCACATTTTTATAAGGTAAAATCCAAATGATAGTAATAATGAAACAGCCAATCACCCCAGCTTCAGGGATAAACCAAGTAATTCCGATGACCACAATCACCCACGCCGTCGTGAGCAAATCTTTGCGGCCGATGTATTCCCGTGTGGATGGATTTGCCCGAACAACCGTGACTCGTAGCAGCACCCATGAAATGTTGTACATTAAATAGATGAAGACATATATTAACTCCGCAAATCGCGATTCCCAATTTGCGTCCACCGTTGCAGTCACAAACGGAAATAGTGATAGCCAAAACAATAAAATGGAGTTGGTCTATAAAACTGGCGTCGACACACTTTTGACCACTTGAAACATGTGATGATGGTTATTCCAAGTTACCACTAGGATGAAGAAACTAAAGAAATAAGCTAATAACTCTGTGCGAATTTCCCATAGTCCATGAAATGATAAATCAGTTAGCGGCTGAAGTTCTAAAACAAGGATCGTCATAATAATTGCAATAACCGCATCTGTAAAAGCTTCCATACGTCCCTTTGACATATTAATACCCCTTAAATATCTATGATGATGTAGTTAATTATTGTCGAAAAGGCGTCAAAATGCAATCAAAAACATTCAGTTATAAAAGCGGATTTCTTTTGGTAACTATAATATTTACATTAAATTTCACACATTCTTTAAATTTGACGAATACAATACTTATCATAAACATTAGTAAAATTATGAAATCCGAGGTGAACGACATGTTATTTGATAAAGATTGCCATTATGAACGCTTCAATGTTGAATGTGATAGTTGTCCGATGGTCCTGGGTGGATTTAATGGACAAGTCCTGAAAGAGTACGAGAATACGTATCTAATTAATTTGGATATGAATAGCTTGTGCTCCAAGGATAAGTCTGGTCTGATGAATATTAAAGAGTTTAATGGTCGGATAGTGATTGCTAGTGAACTACTCCGGGAATAAATTCCCGGGATTCTAGGAACACCGCATACTTGCCTATCACTCTTTGAATGATACGTA
>NZ_BJEB01000056.1 GCF_005405445.1 Paucilactobacillus nenjiangensis | reverse complement strand
AAATTATACATTTTTTTCAAATTTATGGGTACTTTTGTTTTAGTGCGCCGTAAATTTATTTTGTTTCATATAAAAGGTCCCTTCAGCAAATTTTGCTGAGGGGATCTTTAAATTTTATCCGAGATATGTTAATTCTTTTGATGTATGAGTAAATGGTTCGCAACCAGTTTCAGTAATGTGAACACAGTCCTCAATTCGAACGCCAGCAACTTCTGGAATATAAATTCCTGGTTCAATTGAAAAACACATGCCGGGTTGAAGAACTAAATCGTTTCCTTCCATGATTGAAGGAAATTCATGCTCGCTCATGCCCATTCCATGTCCAAGACGGTGAATGAAGTAATCACCATAACCAGCCTTGGTGATAATATCTCTAGCAACTTTATCAAGTTCGGCTGCGGTTACACCTGGTTTAGCATAATCTTGGGCAGTCAATTGGGCTTCGAGTGTTACATTATAAATATCTTTTTGCTTATCATTCAATGTACCAACTGCAATGGTTCTGGAAGCATCACTAATATAGCCCTTGTAGATAGTACCTAAATCAAATAAGACCATTTCATTATTGGCGATGGCTTTGGAAGAAGTAGCACCGTGAGGTTCCGCTGCATGGGTGCCAGCTTGAATTAAAGTATCGAAACTCATTTGACTGATACCATGTTGCTTTAAGGCGTATTCCAATTCGGCAGCGACTTGTTGTTCAGTTTTACCGATTTTAACAGCTTCAAATCCAACTTTAAAAGCAAAATCAGCCCATTTACCGGCTTCATTTAATAATTCGATTTCTTCAGCACTTTTAATTAGACGAAAAGCTTGAACGACGGGAGTTAAATCAAAGCTGAGGTCTGCGTCTTGAAATTGTACTTTCAATGAGCTTGCACGACTAACAGTTAATTGATCTTGCTCAATCCCCCAATTGATGGGGTTATTGTTCCGTTTCTTAATTTGATCAGCAATCATTGAAAAGGGAGCTTCATGATCTAAGTACCCATAAACTGGATATTTCCAACCAGTATCTTTAATTGCTTCTACTTCTAAGGCAGGTGCAAATAAAAATGGTTCATTGTCTGGGAAAATCAGGAGTGCCAATACTCGTTCAATTGGATCGCTGTAAAATCCCGTCAAATAATTGATTGTCATTGGATCGCTAATATAAGCGATATCCAATTTATTATCTGCAACTAATTTTTGTAATTTATCTAACTGACTCATTAACATGACTTCTTTCTTTATGTAATGCCAATATTATAGCATAGGTTGGGTGACTTCAGATTGGATTTCAATTTGCAATTGTGATTTTTATCTGATATATTGATTAAGTTATGAAAACAAGTGAAAACAGACTATAACAGTAAAGAAAGGGCTTAAATAAAAATGGAAAAACAAACCGTTACAATATATGACGTTGCAAGAGAAGCTGCAGTTTCGATGGCAACCGTTTCACGTGTGGTAAATGGGAACCCAAACGTTAAACCAGCGACCCGTCAAAAAGTGCTCGATGTCATTGATCGATTAGATTATCGTCCTAATGCCGTTGCTCGTGGACTAGCTAGCAAGAAAACTACTACCGTTGGAGTGGTCATTCCGGATGTCACTAACGCTTATTTTGCACAATTAGCACTTGGAATTGACGATATTGCTACTATGTACAAGTACAATATCATTTTGGCTAATTCTGATGAAAATGGTAGTAAGGAATTACAAGTGGTTAACACTTTACTGGCCAAGCAAGTGGATGGAATTATTTTCATGGGTAATAAAATTTCAGATGATTTAAAATCTGAATTTACTCGTGCACAGATGCCAGTTGTGATTGCTGGATCAGTTGACGCTAAGCAAGATTTGCCTAGTGTCAGCATTGATTACGCTGCGGCCACAAAAGAAGCAGTCTTAAATCAAATAAACCGTGGCAATAAAGCCGTTGCTCTGGTAACTGGACCAATGGATCAATCAATTAACAAAGATTACCGTTTGAAAGGTTACAAAGAAGCCTTGAAAGAAGCCGGAGTTGCCTTTGATGAAAAATTAGTGTTTGAAACAGATACGTCATATAACACTGGTTATAATTTATCAGAAAAAATTCAAGCTAACGGAGTATCAGCCGCATTTGTTGGAGACGATGAATTAGCAGCAGGCTTATTAAATGGTTTGACTGATCGTGGTGTCAAAGTACCAGAAGAATTTGAAGTCACGACAACTAACGATACTAAATATACTGAAATTACTCGACCAAAAATGTCTTCAGTTACCCAACCACTGTATGATATTGGGGCCGTTGCAATGCGTTTGTTGACTAAATTGATGAACAATGAAGAAGCAGATGAAGAAAATATTGTGCTTCCTTACGGATTAATCAAGCGTGGTTCAACACGATAAATTTAATATATTGAAAAGTAGGTCAAATTTTGCTACAATGTTTGATGTATGTTTTAGTACAAGAAAATTAAAAGAAAAGAGGAGTTATTATGTCAGGACATTCAAAATGGCACAATATACAGGGTCGTAAAAACGCGCAAGATGCCAAGCGCGGAAAAATTTTCCAAAAAATTTCCCGTGACTTGTATCAAGCCGCTAAGGGTGGAGATCCTGATCCAGCTAACAACCCTCAACTACGTTTAATCATGGATAAGGCACGTGCTGCCAACATGCCAAAGGATAACGTACAACGTGCAATCGACAAAGCTACTGGTGCCGGTGGTGCAAACTATGCCGAAATTACGTATGAAGGTTATGGGCCAGGTGGCGTTGCTGTGATGGTTTCTGCTTTGACCGACAACAAGAATCGTACTGCAGCTGCTGTTCGTTCAGCATTTACACATGCTGGTGGCGAACTTGGAACTACTGGTTCAGTTGCTTATAACTTTAACCGTCGCGGATACATCGTTATTCTTCGTGAAGAACTAGACACGGATGAAGATACAATGTTGATGGACGCACTTGAAGCCGGAGCAGAAGATATGAATACTGAAGATGCTGCGTTTGAAATTTATACCACGCCTTCAGATTTAGCTGCTGTTCGTGATGCTTTACAAGAAAAAGGTTATGACTTAGATACTGCTGAAGTAACTATGCTTCCAGAAAACACGACTGAAGTTCCAGCTGATAAAACAGCTCAATATCAACGTTTGATTGATGAACTTGAAGAAAATGACGACGTTTCAGATGTTTATGAAGCTGGAGTTATTACAGAAGAATAATCAAAATTAGTAAGTCTCAAAACAAAATTTTTGTTTTGAGGCTTTTTTTGTTGTAATTGCCAATTTTATTTCGTATTTAACTAGTAGAAGGGAGGCAATTATGACAGACGAAGATTTTACAGAGTATTTAACAGAGTGTATCGAAGAACAGGCATCAGACTTATATATTTTGCCAAAGGATAATATGTACCAACTGAGTTATCATTCTAAGCTGCAATTAACCACGTTGGCCGAGGTCAATCGCGAAAAAGGTATTCAAATGATTAACTTCTTTAAATATCGGGCGAATATGGCAGTGAGTGAGCATCGTCGGCCACAAGTGGGGTCACTAAAGTGGCATTCGGAATCAAATTTGGACGAAGAATTGAATTTACGCTTGTCCACGGTTGGAGAC
This sequence comes from Paucilactobacillus nenjiangensis, assembly GCF_005405445.1. Lineage (GTDB taxonomy): Bacteria > Bacillota > Bacilli > Lactobacillales > Lactobacillaceae > Paucilactobacillus > Paucilactobacillus nenjiangensis. The sequence continues at coordinate 11,487 of NZ_BJEB01000056.1, read as the reverse complement.
TTTAATGGTGATGAATCAATGGTGATTCGATTTATTTACTCACTTGAAAACTTAGACCAGCACGAACTAATTGATGGTCAAATAGAGGCATTGAACCAAATTGGGGCCAAACGTGGCTTGATGTTATTTTCTGGGCCAATGGGTTCAGGCAAAACAACTACGATGTATCAACTTGCCCGTCGCTACAGTCAGCACCAGGTAGTGATGACAATTGAGGATCCAGTTGAAATTGAAGAGGATAATTTTATTCAATTACAAGTTAATCAAAAGGCAAATATGGATTACGAAGAATTACTGAAGGTGGGCTTGAGGCATCGTCCTGAGGTATTTGTGATTGGTGAAATTAGAGATAGTAAAACAGCTAAGATGGCGGTACAAGCTGCCTTGAGTGGCCATCTAGTGATGGCAACCGTTCATGCTAAGAATGTCTATGGAGTAATTCAAAGAATGCAACAATTGGGGATAGAAGATCACTATTTGGCACAAACGTTGAGTGGAATTTGTTATCAGCGATTAATCGCCACTACTGATGATCAAATGGCACCGTTATATGACATTTTAGCCGATGGCCAATTGTCGATGGCATTGAATGAAGCTAATTTAGAGACAGGCATGACAAAAGATTGGGGGCGGCACCTTGCAGACTTGGTTGAAACGGGAAGAATCACGCGGAAAACTGCTCAAACGTTCCAAGCGGGATAAATTATCAACGAATGAACAATCAAAAATGTTTGTGTTAATCAGTGATTTATTAAAAGTTGGGTTTTCCTTACAACAAGCCATTACTTTTTTACAAACGCTGTTGCCAAAGCATGAAAATATTTTGCAACAAGTCGATGAAGGATTGAGCCAAGGTCAATTATTTGCACAAAGTCTGCGGCCATTTACTTCAAAAGATATTTATTACCAATTAGTGATTGCAGAAAAACATGGGGATTTACAAGATTGTATTGAGCGGTTAGGACAATATTTAGCCGTTAGAGTTAAACAAAAAAATACGCTTAAGGGATTATTACAGTACCCGATTATTTTATTAAGTATGTTAGGGGTATTGTTAATTGCACTCAAAATTTTTGTCTTTCCAGAGCTTGAAACGTGGCAAAACCAAGACCAAGCAGTCACGCCCACCAATCATTTATATGTTGTTGGGTTTGCGTTGTGTGGTGTTTTTGCTTTAGCAGTAGCAATCCAGCTATGGCATAAATGGCGACAACAAACCACTAATCAAAAAATTCAATTGATGTGTCGGCTACCAATTATTGGTGAATCATATCGGTTGTACTATGCGTATTATTTGGTCACTAATTTTTCATTACTACTCAGCAATGGCATGGGGATGAAAAGTATTTGTCAAATGTTTGCCAGTTTTGATGAAGATTCTTTGTTACATCAGTTAGGAATTTCGTTAAATCAAATCTTGGCGGAAGGCAATAAACCCGAATTATTATTGAAAGAATATTCTTATTTGCCAATGGAACTAATTATCTTTGTCAACAAAGGTGAAACGCCCAAAGAATTAGGAAAACAATTAGAAGCTTTTAGCAATGTGTTGTTTAAGCGTCTGACAAGTTCCATTGAAAAACTTTTAACGATGATTCAACCACTCTTGTTTGGTGTAATTGCGGTGGTGATTGTCTTATTGTACTTAAGCATTATGTTACCTATTTATCACTCAATGAAAGGAATTTATTAAAATGAAAAAATTTTTGGTTCGCAAACATAAAGGATTTACTCTACTAGAAATGAGTGTCGTGCTATTTATTATTAGTTTGTTGGTCTTGATAATTTTACCTAATCTAGCGTCACAAAGAAAACATGCCACCGGGGTGCATCGAAGCGCGATGACATCGGTAGTGCAAACGCAAATTGACCTGTACCACGACGAAATAGGGGACTCTAATGTTGATTATAAAACCTTACAAAATGCCGACTATCTGACTGCAAATCAGGTAGCCAAGGCGGAAAAAGAAAATATCAAAATCGTAAATGACAAAGCTATCGAAGATCATGGCTAAGCAAGACGGTTTTACAATGATTGAAACAGTCATCGTCCTGGCATTAATTGCCTTGATGTTTGTCTTCGGCACAATGAAGTTGGGAGACTTAAAAGCGGCGAGTGATGAACGAAGATTTTGGACTCAATTGGAGCGTTCATGGCAGCAAAGCCAATCTAGAGCGCAAAATCATGGGAAACCAACAACCATTAGGCAAAGTAAAAATCAAACCGAAATTTTATTTCGTTCGCATAATAGACGTAATGACGATGATAATCGAGATGTGAAAGTTCCAAAAACAATTATTATCAAAAAGTTTGATGAGATTACCATGCTACAAAATGGATACGTGAAGGCCACCACCGAAAAGTTTTATTCAACACGGACACATAAAGAATACTCAATGAAGGTTCAGTTAGCGTGGGGAGGGTATTATATTGATAAGGAGTGACGGTTTTGTGTTAGCAGATAATTTAGTCGCGTTGGTGCTCATCTCGCTCGTAGTGTCACTCTTTTGCTTTGGCGAACAACAACTTCACTCTGAGATGATGCATGCCAAACAAGAGTTAAATTTGGCACGAATGGCCAAGGAAGCAAGCACACAAATAGATGAAAGCCATCCAAGTGTTAGTTATACACAAGACGGTTATCAAATTCAGGCGAGTCATCATGAGGTTTCAATTGAACAAAGACATCTGTGTGTGTTTCGGGTCGTGAAGCAATGAAAAGACAAGGTTTCACTATCGTTGAATGTATTGTGGCATTATTAATCACCGCGATGATTGCAGTCTTGATTCAATTGACCTTTAAGGTGTATGAAAAAGTTGATCAACAACCATATGATGATAATGCTCAGTGGTACATCTTTTTACAGGAAATGGAATCATCGAATAATCAATATGAAATTAAAAATAATGGGACAAAACAATCAATCAATGTGTTTAGTCGTACAAGACAAAAAAATTATTCAATTGGACACAACCCATATAAATCAACAGTTTATATGTACGGCACAGAGGCTGGCACGGGGTACTTACCGTTATTACAACATGTAAAGACTTTTCAGGCAGTGCATTCTAACCAAAGCCCTAAGGTTGAGTTTGAGGTTGAATTTATGAGTGGTGAAAAACATAGTGGACGAGTTAACTTTCCAATATATGAGGGGCCGGGGGAATGATGAAAAAAGCAGGGTATGCGTTGGTAAATGTATTGATTGTGATGGCGTTAGTCACGAGCTATGAAATTTATCGATATGAACAGTGCCGACAGGAGCGAAGAATGTATACCGATTTACAAAATAAATTGTTATGTGACGTGATGTCAAATATGGCGGGCAACAGTCATGAAAAAATTAAATTCAACACCGGGACGGTTGATTTTAATGCCCCCAAGGCACCAATTAAGTTGAATAATGGTTTTTCTACCACAGACTGGCATAAAGTACCTTGAATTTGCTTGTGAAAATCGTTAAACTGTATCGTGGAGTGTTATGATTTACAAGCAGACTGGAGTGAAAACAAAATGTCACAAAGTGAGGTTGAGCAATTATACACACTGCTAGACGAAACCACCACAATCCTACGAAGTGCACTGGCTAGTTCGTACTTGGATGCGTTTATCGAAAACGTTGATAACATCATTGACGACGGCCAGGTTCAAGTTGAAGATGGACAGCCAACAGAGGCTGTCGTTAAACAGCTTCAAGAAAAATATGCAGAAATTAATTTTTCAAAAGTGAGCCCTGAAGATGTTAGGACTGTGATTCAGCTTTCGATGATTAAGGCGATTAAAGAAGATTCGATACAATCTAATCATCAAATGACGCCTGACACAATTGGATTTTTGATGTCATTTCTGTTAGAAAGAGTTACAAAACTATCAGATGAATTTACCATTTTAGATCCAAGTGTTGGGACCGCCAATCTATTAACGACTGTGATTAACCATTTGCAAGCGGAAACAAAGCAAAAAGCAACTGGTTATGGGATTGATAATGATGATTCAATGTTGGCAGTGGCAAGCATTAATGTTGCACTACAAAAGCTGCCTATCACCTTGTATCATCAAGATGCAGTTGATTCGTTAGATATCCCGCTGGTAGATATGGTGGTATCTGATTTACCAGTGGGTTACTACCCATTGGACGATAATACAAAGAATTATGAAACACGGGCCGAGAAGGGCCATTCATATGTTCACCATTTACTAATAGAACAATCAATTAACTATTTAAAACCGGGTGGATTCGGAGTATTCTTGATACCAAGTAGTCTATTTCAAACTGAAGAGTCAAAACAATTTGTCGAGTGGATTAATCGCCATGCACACATGCAAGGTTTGATTAATTTACCTGATGAATTGTTTACTACAAAGCAAGGGCAAAAATCAATTTTGCTCCTGCAACGTAGAGGTCCCGAAAGTAAACAGGCAAAACAGATTTTATTAGGTACATTTCCATCATTTAAAAATAAGCCGGAGCTTGCCAAATTTATGCGAGAAATCGATAAATGGGTAGCAAGTAACTTAGCCGAATAAAAAGGAGAACATTCATCATGTCAAAAACAATTTCCATTAACGCAGGAAGTTCTACATTGAAATTTCAACTATTCGAAATGCCTAGCGAAGAAGTTATCGCTAAAGGTGTAATCGAAAGAATCGGATTAAAGGATTCTTTAGTTGATATTAAATATGGTGACGGACAACGTTTACAAGAAACTATTCAAGCTAGCAATCATGAAATTGCAATCAACTACTTGCTTGATAAATTGTTGAAATTATCAATTATCAGCGATTTTAGTGAGATTACTGGTGTTGGACACCGGGTTGTTGCTGGTGGAGAATATTTCAAGGATTCCGTTGTGATTGATGATGACGTCATGAAAAAAATTGACGAATTGGCAGACTATGCTCCACTCCATAACCCTGCCAACTTGACGGGTATTAAAGCCTTTAAGAAAATTTTACCTGATATTACTTCAGTCGCAGTGTTTGATACTTCATTCCATCAAACAATGCCTGAAAAGAACTATCTCTACAGTATTCCATATGAATGGTATGAAAAATATGGTGCTCGTAAATACGGTGCTCATGGTACCAGTCACCGCTATGTAGCTAATCGCGCTGCTGAAATGTTAGGCAAACCACTCGAAGAACTTAAATTAGTGACTTTACATTTAGGTGCGGGAGCTTCAATTACTGCCGTGATGAATGGTAAATCATATGATACTTCAATGGGATTCACACCATTAGCAGGAATTACAATGGCCACTCGTTCTGGGGATGTTGATGCATCATTAGTTGCTTGGTTAGAGGATAAACTTGAAATTTCTTCTGAAGAGATGATTGCTATTTTAAATCATAAATCTGGATTAATCGGATTATCTGGAGTTTCTGCAGATATGCGTGATCTAGAAAAAGTGATGGACGAAAACCATCGTGCTAAAATGGCACGTGATATCTGGATTAATCGTGTTGTTCGTTATGTTGGCCAATATGTAGCTGAAATGAACGGTGCCGATGCGATTGTCTTTACTGCCGGAGTTGGTGAAAATGATATTGAAATTCGCCAAGCAATTGCTGATGGTTTGTCATTCTTTGGGGTTAAAATTGATCCTGAAAAGAACAACATTCGTGGTGAAGAACGTGACTTGACTGCTGCTGGCTCAACAACCAAGGCATTATTAATTCCTACTAATGAAGAATTGATGATTGCTCGCGACGTAGAACGTCTCAAATAGTCAAAAATAATTTAAAAGCGTTATAATAAAGGGACTAAGGATTTTACTTAGTCCTTTTTTGTACGAAAATATATTCAAAGCGGGTAATTGTTAATGAAATTTTTTACTGCGGACACTCATTTTTATCATGAAGCTCTCTTGGGGATGAGTGATTTTGCGCCGCGTCCATTTTTGACAGTTGAAGATATGAATCAAGAAATTATTACCAATTGGAATGCGAAGGTCAGCGAAACAGACACAGTCTATCATTTAGGTGATATTGCTTTATATTTCACCAAACCAGCTCGCGTTTCTGAACAAGCGGTCTTGGACATTTTAAATGAATTGCATGGCAATTTGGTGTTAATTAAGGGTAATCATGACAATCGGGCTTTATTTAAATTCTTAGATAAAAATAATTATCAACTTAATGGGAAACCTAAATTTGAATTTCACGATGTGGGGACCCTGATTAAATACGATCATCGTCAATATTATTTGACTCATTATCCAATGATGTTGGGCATTGCGCCACAAATTATTAACCTCCACGGGCATATTCACCATTACGCGGTTAATATCAAAGAGAATATCAACGTTGGAGTAGATACTCCCGAAACAGACTATTTAAGTGAAAAGGTTCCTTTTGGAGCACCATTTTCATTGGCAGAAATTGGTCAAATGGTTGAAGGTAAACGAGATGATTTTAATAAACGTAGATGAAATACGTGAGGAGACCAGACATGATTGAAAAAATCACGATACTACATACTAACGATATGCATTCACATTTTGAAAATTGGCCTAAAATCAAGCGTTACTTATTAAGTCAAAAAAAATCATTAACTCAAGACGGTAGTGAGGTATTAACTTTTGACATTGGGGATGCGATGGATCGGGTGCATCCGCTAAGCGAAGCCACTGATGGTAAGGCAAATGTGGAGATGCTAAATGAAATCCATTACGATGGCGTTACGATTGGTAATAATGAAGGATTAGGAAACACTAAAGCTCAGTTAGAAGCTTTGTATCAAAATAAAAATTTTGATGTCATTCTTGGCAATATCATGGACATTGACTCTGGCACATTACCATCATTTGCCATTAAATCAAAGATTATCACTACGGCAGGCGGTACCAGAATTGCAGTTTTGGGATTAACCGCACCGTTTATTTTGACGTATCCACTTGAAGGTTGGTTACCGATTGATGTGTTTGACATTATTCCGGAATTACTCAAACAATTGCAGGGTCAATATGATATTTTAGTCCTGTTGTCTCATCTGGGGTTGAACACCGATGAAAAAATTGCTGCCCGTTTTCCTGAATTTGATGTTATTATTGGCAGTCACACACATCATTTATTAGAACATGGTAAACGAGTTAATCAATCGTTGCTGGCCGCCGCAGGTAAATATGGTCAATATATTGGGAAAATTGATTTGGTGATTGAAGACAACCAAGTGGTTAATTCGCAAGCTCGTGTGACAGTCACAGAGCATCTACCAGCGAAACCCGAAGATGAGTCTGTAATTGAGGGCTATACTAAGCTTGGAGAACAGTTACTATCTAATCAAGTTATTGCCAAAATTCCACAATCGTTTTCTGTCGACTTCGAACGAGATTCAAGTTTAATTAAATTAGGTTTAGCAGCCATCAAGGAAACAGCGCATACTGATACTGCAATCCTGAATACCGGCTTATTTTTAGATGGACTGGATGAAGGAATTGTCAATCGCAATCAATTACACAAAATGTTACCTCATGCGATGCATTTGATGCGGGTGACGTTAAATGGTACTGATTTAATACGCCTTGTTCGTGAAATTGAAAAGAATCGGGCGTTTCTGAGAAAGTTTCCGTTAAAAGGAATGGGATTTAGAGGCAAAATATTTGGCGAGATTCATTATGATGGAATTCAGTATCATAGTGATACTAAACAGGTTCTTTGCCAAGGCAAACCGGTTGATTTGTATCGACAATATACCATTGCCACTTTAGATCATTATTTGTTTATTCCATTTTTCCCAACAATTGAAATCGCGGGACACAACGATTTAATGTATAATATGTTTTTTAGAGATGTATTTGCTGCTTACTTAAAAGAACATTATCCAGTTTAGAAGAAAGGAGGAATTTGATTGAAACGAGAAGTCATGCAAGAGCTAATCGACAAGCGACAAGAGCAACGAGCTGATATCTACAAAATTGAGCGTCAAAGTGAAACAGAATTTACTATCAATGGACATAAGTACGTTTTATTGACTGAATATCGGGATGCGTTTCAAACGGAAAAATTAGAGGAACGGTTTAGCTCTATCCTAAGCAAATACGATTATATTGTTGGTGATTGGGGCTTTGATCAGTTAAGATTAAAAGGTTTTTTTGGACCGGATAATCCGTTAGTGCAAAAAACGACTAGTGTAGATACGATACAAGATTATTTATATGAGTACTGTAATTTTGGCTGTGCCTATTTTATTATTCAAAATCTTGAAGTTAAGTTGCCTAAGCCTGAACATCAAACCAAGAAACCTAATCGTAAACGCAATACGCGGAACGGTTCCGGCAATAATAACAATAAAAAAACTGGTTCACGAAATCAAAAAGCACAACAAGAGTCTCATAAGACTGGTACCAGTGAGAATAAGAAAAAACGTAATTCTCCAAACCATCGTGCGAAGAATAACGATCCAAAAAAAACCTCACACAACAATCAAACGCAACATAACAAGCAAATTAAGCCACAAATTAAAGAACGACAAGTTAATGCTTCCACAAAACCGATCAAGGAAAGAACTCAGCAAACCGCAACTAGGGTGGCAAGCAATAATAAAAGTAAACAAAAATTTGTTATTCGACATAAGTAAGGAGTCCGTATGCCTCGATATAAAGGATATTTTATTGATTTAGATGGAACTATGTACAAAGGCAAGGCCAAAATACCTGCAGCACCGAGGTTTATAAATCGATTGCGAGAAACTGGGCAGCGGTTACTGTTTGTCACAAATAATAGTACGAAATCACCAGAAGATGTTGCAACAAATTTGACAGATAATCATGACATTAAGACATCAGCTGATGAAGTCTATACGACGGCAATGGCAACGGCAGATTATTTAAATCAAGTGGCTGATAGTAAGCATCGTCTAGTTTACGTGGTTGGTGAATCTGGTTTAAAGGATGCGTTAGTTGGAGCTGGTTTTATTATGACAGAGACCAATCCAGACTACGTGGTTGTCGGGCTAGATTACGATGTTACTTATCATAAACTTGAGCTTGCAGTGTTAAATGTTCGTGCAGGATCAACGTTTATTGGCACTAATGCTGACAGTAATTTACCTAACGAACGAGGAATGGTGCCTGGAGCGGGTTCATTAGTCAAATTGGTAGAGTATGCGACACAAACTAAACCAATCATGATTGGTAAACCTGAGCGAATTATCATGGACATGGCGCTACAACGCAGTGGATTAAAGAGAGACGAGGTTGTTATGGTTGGTGATAACTATAATACAGATGTTTTAGCGGGTATTGGAGCTGAGATAGACACATTAATGGTCTACTCTGGCCTATCTACAAAAACGGATGTGGCCAAGCAATCCATCTTACCAACTTATCAGGTGGACACGTTAGATGATTGGAAATTTGAATAATTTAAAAATTAAAGGTCGGCAACTGTTAGTGGAATTAGTTCTATTTTTCGCTATCATTAGCGTGGCTTTTTTTGTTGTCTTAAATATCTCGTCGCTATTTATTATTCCAACGGCAGGTAATATAGATGGTGTGACGATTAAGCATGTATTAGCAGATTATCTTCACTTATTAGGATATTTACAAAACCCATTTACAGGTGGCTTAAAATTTAGGTACATAGATATGTCTGTAGCTGGGCGGCATCATTTTGCGGATGTAAAACACCTATTCTTACTCAATAATGCCGTTATGTTAATCAGTGTTCCGTTGACGTATTGGCTACTGAAACAAGAAAAAAGGAACAAACAATTGTGGAAATTGCTCGTTCCTTTACAAATATGGTTAACTGTTTTCCCTGTGTTAGCTGTTACTTTAGGTTTAAATTTTGAACCATTTTTTATCAAATTTCACCAGATAGTCTTCAATAATCAAGACTGGATTTTTGATCATCTAACTGATCCAATCATTAATGTGTTAACTGAATCTGTGTTTATTGAGTTGGCAGCCATGGCATGCATGTTAATTGAATTGATGTTTTTTGTTGCTTACCGAATTTCAAAATGTTCAATCATTAAGAGTTAGATAATCGAGACTTGAAGAATCCAACGACAGCTGGAATTAACGTGACGACAATAATTCCTAAGATGATGGCTGAAAAGTGTTCTTGAACAAATGGCAGATTACCAAAGAAGAAACCGCAGACTGAACAAATTGTCACCCAACTGATACAACCGATTAAGCTGTAGCGGATAAATTGCTTATATGAATATCCAGTACCGGCCGCGACAAATGGTGCAAACGTTCTGATGATTGGCATGTAGCGAGCCAAGATAATGGCGACTGCACCGTGCTTTTCAAAAAACTGCTCAGACCGTTCCATACTTTTTTTATCGATTAGCCTTCCGAACCAAGAATGATTTGATAACGATTTACCAATGGAGTGTCCAATGAGAAAGTTCAGTGAGTCTCCAGCTATACATGCCACCAAGAAGAAGATAAAGAACAATTCTATCTTTAGGTTGTATTGTGGATTAGCTGCTAGTGCAGCCGCTGCAAAGAGTAATGAGTCTCCAGGGAGGAAAGGCATAATAACCGCGCCCGTTTCGATAAAGACAATGGCAAACAAAATCACGTACGACCAACCGCCAAAAGTGTTTACAATTGACACGATGTGAGCATCAATGTGTAAAATGAAATCAATTAAAGTACCCAATATATGAACCTCTTTCAATATTAATAATATAAGTGTTGTTGCACGCCAAATAGTATATCATGGTTTATGTTAAGAAAGACACCCGGTTAACTAGACTAAGTAAATATTTAATAGTTTTTATGTAAAGTGGAATAAGGAAGGATTAAGCATTATGAAAATTTTAGGAACAATTGTTTTAGGAGAAGACAAGAAGAGTATGTTTTTAGTGACAAAAGATCAACCCATGGAGTTTCCTTCAATAATAGAGGAAGATGAAAGCAAAACTCCATTGGGGGTAATTCTGAATTACTACCTGAATGAACTAGGAGTCAATCCTGATTATCTACGATTAGAAGAATTATCAATGGTCAAGGCCGGGGAAGTGAAACAAAACCTATTTGTCTTTTCTATTAATAGTCATATTAAAGAAGTAAAAGCTGCTTGTTTACACAATGAAAGGCTAGAATTTGCTGATGTATCAACACTTAAAGAGCTTTTCAAGACCATTGAAATGGATACCACACCGTTTTTCAATTAAAAAGTTAAATTACTGCTTGACCACATACATGATTCTTGCTATGATATTATCTGTTGTCAAATAGTGATGAGCAACTTTAAACGGTTATGAATCACTTCACAAAAAGTTGAAAATAATTAGAAAAAGCAGTTGACTTACATCAATTGAATTGGTATGATTATTCTTGCTGTTACAGGGATTCACGAGTTTTGAGTCATCAAAATAAATTGAAAAAAATGTTGACAGTGAAAAGCTAAAATGATAACATAATATACGTTGCTTAATTACAAACGGCAACGAAATGTAGACCTTTGAAAACTGAATAAAGTTTCGACAAATCAAATGTGTAGGGTCTTTTGACAATAGTCAAAA
>NZ_BJEB01000055.1 GCF_005405445.1 Paucilactobacillus nenjiangensis | reverse complement strand
CACTGGGTTTGATCACTGATCTTGACGAACTTTTCAGCTAGATTCTGTAATTTTCGATTGCGTTTGAGTCGAATAATGTAAAACACATCGTTGGCTTCACAGACATCGTAAACTTCTGGCGTGGCGAAGCCACTATCACCACGAACCAGAATGTCAGTCGTGGGCAGCTGAGTTTGATAATGCTTTAATAGTGGTGTTAAAAAAGCTTTTACATCTTTGCTGGTGTAGGCATTTCCAGGACGCAAGACAGCTTTCAATAAGTTACCATCTTGATCAGTTGCCAGTAATGGATGATATCCTTCAGTACCATAATGTGCGTTGTAGTTAGTGGCTTCCTGTTTGCCATAAGTGTCTGAGTGAGTCGAATCGATATCAATAATCGTGGCTGTCTGATTGGTTAATAGTCGAACACGGTCGATCAAAGCCTCATTTAAAGTCTGTAATGTGCTAACACTATCTTTATCAAAGCGTTGCCAAAAACGTGATATTGTTGCTTGTGAAGCCAAAGACGGTTTATCCAATAATAATTTAAAAAGCGGTTCTTTTTCTAAAAAAGTTGCCGCAGAATCTGCGCTATAACCAGCAATAATCTGAAGAATTAACTGTTTTAAGATACTAGAATTACTGTGTTGACAATATCGTCGCTGGTCATTGAACCTCAATAGTTTGTCGGCCAAGATGGTGAACTGGAATTTTGCCATCAGCTCTACACACAATGTTAGCCCGCCATCGGAAGATAATTGACCACCCGTATGCGATACTAAAATGTTTTTGTTGAAATTTAATGCCATTTCCTGTAAAGTTTTCAATATAGAGTCCTCTTCTCTCATGTGGTTTTGTTTAGCAATTTAACTATACCAGAGCTGAGTCTCTTTTTGTGTACTTAAAAGGTGAAAATACAAAATACCCATCAAACGCGTGATGCATGTGTTTGATGGGTATTTTGCATATCTTTGTGAATAAATCAGGATAGTGAATTTATATAAATATTCTGGATTCTAAAACTATTTTGAAGAATTTGGCGATTGACAACCGAGTGATTGTGAATTTCATAACAAGCCCTGGATGATATTTGACGGTTCCTTCAAATTGTTAATTTAAACTTGTTTAGGCGAATATAAAAACTACCCAATTTCATCTTAGAAATTGAGTAGTCTACTTGTTTATAGAATTGGCGAAAGTAATCTTGATAAGGTTTGTTTGATCCTTAACCATAATGATTGATCTTCAAAATCTTTCGGAGTCATCATTTTGCTTGCTCTAATATCTTCTAAAAAAGCATCTTCTAGATCATCTGCAGTATCTTTGTCATACAGAAATGCATTGACCTCAAAGTTCAATTTGAAACTACGAAAATCCATATTAGCTGAGCCAACAGATGCTACTTTCCCATCGACTACCATAGTCTTAGCGTGCATAAAGCCATTTTCATAGAAGTAAATTTTTGCTCCTGAATTTGCTAAATCATGTGCATAATATTGCGAAGCACGGTACACGAATGGATGATCTGGCATATTGGGAATCATTATCCTTACATCAACCCCAGACTTAATTGACAACTTCAAAGCATCTAAGACACTATCATCAGGAATTAAATAAGGTGATTGAATCCATAGCTTGTCTTGTGCCATGTTGATTAATTTCAAATAACCTAATTTAATTTTTTCCAAATCATGTTCTGGTCCGCTAGAAACAATTTGCAATTGTCGATTACCATTCGGACGGTCAATTTGGATATATTTGGAATAATCAGTAATCTTGATTTTGTTACTTGTTGCACTCCAGTCCCTTAAAAAGCGTGATTGTAAGGACAGTAATTTCCCTTCAATCCTTAAATGAGTATCACGCCAATAGCCAAACTTTTTGTCACGACCTAAGTATTGATCACCAATATTAAAGCCACCAATGTATCCAATTTCTCCATCAATGACCACAATTTTTCTATGGTTACGAAAGTTCAATCGTAAATTCAAAAGATTCGACCCAACTCCCAAGAATTGTTCCGCAAAACCACCATTAGCACGTAGTTGATCAAAGAATTTACGTTTAGTTCCCATCGATCCCCATGAATCATACAAGACTCGCACTTCAACGCCCTCAAGCGCTTTTTTCTCTAATTCTCTTAAGATTGCATTTCCAATTAGGTCATTGTAAAATGTGTAAAATTCAATATGAATATGTTTAGTGGCAGCTTGAATATCTTCAATCATTTTATCGAATAGCTTGGTGCCATCAGTAAAGACATCCACATTATTTTCGCGAGATAAAAAGGCGTCATCAGTATTTTGAAAAAAAGTTACTAATCGATATTCGGATTCTTCTAATCGCTTACTAGTTTTTTGATTGGCGGCAATTTCTTTTTTCTGACTCTCAATCGCCGCTTTAATATTTTTTTCTTCATCGACTTGCAATCGACTTAATCTTTTTTGAGGTAACTTTCGACCAATAATTGAGTATATAATAAGACCAACGACTGGTAATAAAATTAACACTAACAGCCATGCCCAAGTTGCCGAAATATCTCTTTTTTCCCGGAACACCGTGAAGATAGATAAAATGATATTCAAAAATATCACAAATATGATTCCATATTTGATAATTTCCCAATTTGTCATCCATAAACTTTCAAGTACCATAAAATTCCCCTCTTATTCATTCCCTCTTTAGAAAGGTGATTATTCTATGCATTTTACACTACCTATTGGCATTGGCCAATACCATGCACTACATATGTTGTTAAAAGAGAACCCAGGACTCACAATTTGCGTACTTTTGTTGCTTATTGTGCTGGCATTTTACTTTAAATATAAAAAATAGAGCGTGAAATAACCCGTAACCACACGAGTACTAACATAGTCTAGAACAATTATGTATTTGTTAATTGTTTTAGATGTAGTTAGACGGAATGTGTTGGTTTATTGAGCGCGTTTCAAAATAGAGCGTTGAAACAATTGATCTGATGCCGGAGTATAAAGTGTCCAATTGTTAAGACATGTTTTGACTAGGCCATGACAATTAACGGACTCACGCTAATCATTTAGCGCGAATTAATTATCAGATTAAATATACCAATCCACCCAATAATCCAGACGCTAAGATCAGAATGATTGGATTTATTTCGTATCGTAAATAAATGAAAATTACAAGAACAATGATGCCTAATGAAGTGTAATTTATCGATAAGTGCTGCCAATTAAAGATATTTTCAACATTTAAACCAATGGATAAAATCAATAAGAAAGCAACGGCAAAGATCAGTCCCACCGAAGCAGCTTTAATACACGACAAGATTTGATTCAAATAATAATTCTTGTTAATTTTAGCTTCATATTTTACATATAAAGGAACAAAAATCATCGACGGTACGCTGACAGCCACCGTTGCAACTAATGCTGCCCAAAATCCACCGTACATTTGACCGACATACGTTGCTGAATTAATCGCAATCAGTCCTGGAATAATTCCATCGAGCGCATTCATATCGGCAAATTGAGCCATTGTCATCCCAAATTTTGATGCTTCATGATAGATCAACGACAGCATCGCATAACCACCGCCAAATCCCAAAAAGCCTATTTTCAGAAACACTAAAAATATTTTAATAATCATTTTTTCACCTGCCGACCATACGTCAGAATAATACCAAACACGATTGCCAAGACAATTAACATGGGGGCACTGACAAGGTTAAAAATTGTCAGGATAAAGCAAACCAACGCAATCCCAATATTTACGACATTGTTTAAATTATATCTAGCAATTGAATAGGCTGCGGTAATTAAAAATGCTGCTGAAGTCGCTCTGATTGCACCCAAAATGCTTAAAATAATGCCATCTTGTGGTACTAATTGATACAGTACCGTCGCGATTGACATTAAAATATATGCCGGTAACACCGCCCCGAGACCTGCCGCAATCATCCCCACGGTTCCGTTAACTTTTTTACCAACAAAGCAAGCATTGGTCAATGCAATCACTCCTGGGAAAGTTTGCGACAATGTGGTGTATTCGTATAAATCTTTTTTGGTAATCAGGTTAAGCTTATCACATAATTCTCGTTCAATTACTGGGAGCATTGCCATTCCACCAGAAAATGTAAACGTGCCCGCAAGTAAATATACTTTAAAAAGAGTCATATTCTTATTCATCAGATTCCTCCACATTTGATTATACCCAGTTATTAAGATAACTAAAAATACATATATGGCAAACTAAGCATAACTAAAAAGTCATGGGGTGATGTCGTGAATTTGCGCCAATTAGAAGTCTTCTTATCAGTTTGTGAAACATTATCAATTACGCAGACTGCCAATCAATTGTATATTTCGCAACCAGCTGTTTCAAAAACTATCAAAGCACTAGAAAATGAATTACAGATTCCCTTATTTGACAGAATCGATAACCGATTACTACTAAACGAAAATGGTAAACTGTTTCGCGTTAAAGCATATCAACTAGTTCTCGATTTTAGGCAACTACAAAATTTTAATGACCATTTCTCACAACAAATCCCATTACGTATTGGGACCAGTTTAACTATCGGAAACCACTCACTACCAGCAGCCATCACACAATTTCAGACATTTCACCCCGAAATTTCTGTAAAACTATTTGCTGAAAACGCAATCCAAATTCAACATCGCCTGGAAGCAGGTGAGATCGACCTGGCCATCACTGAAGGATTTATGACCAATCAAAATTTCGATAAATCCATTGTGTCTCGATATCCACTGTTTTTAGTCTGCGCTCCACAAAATAATTTAGCAAAGAGTGGCGTCATTGAAGCTCAGCATTTGCTCCAACAAAATTTTGTTTTACGTGAAAAAGGGAGCACTCTTCGCGACCGTTTCGATGAATTAACTCATCAACTAGGTATTGAAGTAGCTCCCATTTTAGAAAGTGTTAATACTGAAATTTTAATTCAAGCAGTGAAAGCAAATCTGGGCATTACTGTTTTGCCGTTACCTTTAGCTCAGCCGTCTTTGGATGAAGGCTCGCTAGTTCGGCTTAATATATTAAGCCATCCAATGGAAACAATCAATTACGCGGTCACTCATCCTGGTAAAATAAAATCCAAAATTTATCAATCCGTCATTGATTGCTTTGTTGCGGCCGAAAAGTAACACTTCATTTCGTAATTTCAATTTGATTATTTTCAGGATCAAGCACGACGCTTTCATAATAGCCATCCCCAGTGGTTCTGGGTCCACTCACAATTTGAAAACCAGCACTGGCTAAGCGAGTAGTTATTGCATCAACTTCATTGCTATTTCCCACACTAAACGCTAAATGTGTATATCCTAATTGTGGTGCCATCAAGTGATTAGTGACATCTGGCCGTTGCATTATTTCTAGGCGCATTTGATCATCAAAGCTCAAAAAATAAGTCGACAAACCCGTTCTTGGATTGTGATATTTATCGTTCGCAGTGGCGCCAAAATAAGTTTCGTAAAACTCGCGCATTTTTTCTAAATCTTCAACGTATAGCGCTATATGTGAAATTTTCATCTGATTACACCTTTTAGTCTGATTATACAAAATATTGGTGTAATAAAATACCAGAGATTGTCGTCTATCGACAGTCTCTGACCTTTCATCTACCCATAAATATAATGTTGTGTTCGTCCACTCAAACCCTTCACCAGTTTGAAACGTGTTACCCAAATCAATAATCTCCGTCTAATAAAATGCCAGATATTGTCCAAGAACAACAATCTCTGGCTTTTCCTTAGTACTCAATTATTCCCGATTTGGTCCACACTCTAATTTGCTGAAACACGTTCTTTCAACCAATCAACTCCGTTTAACTAATAATTTAATTTTCAAACAACGAAAATCTCAATTATTTCGTTAATACTCATTGATTTAACGGTCGAAGTCACACTCTAGTTTGCCTTATGCAACCACAACGCAAATTGCACATTCTGAGCAGTTTGGGGATCACTTAGGTCAACACCTAATAGGTCCTCAACTTTTTTGATTCGATAAATAATCGTATTACGGTGCACAAACATACTCCGTGCTACTTGTGCTAATTGTTGGTGATAGTAAAAATACTGTTCCAAAGTACTTATCAAAGCTTCGCGTTCTTCCACGTTATCCATTTTTAACAAGGGTGCTAAAAATTTATCAGTAAAGTCGCTAGATTCATCGTGCGGAATTAATGATAATAACTCTTGCACATATTTTGGTTGGTAACGGCGGATTTTTAAGGCTGGATCTTGTTCGACGGTTCGACTAGCTTCACGTGATTCCTTAAAAATATCAATCAAGTTTTCAATCGTTGCCGACGACTTACTGTAACCAATCAAAAATTGATATGAGTCTGGTATTTTGTCTGAAATGAACTCTTGCAGTACCGTCACAAAATGGTCTTCATTTTCAGAACTGTCCAACAATAAAATTAATCGTTGGCGCCAAGAAAAGACAATCGCTGGCAAGTCGTATTCATTAATAAACCAAGTCACCAATTGTTGCACTTGTTCCAAAATATGATAATTGACCATTTTGCTAGGTTCAACAGAAATCACATTCGTCATGATGGCCGTGTACTTCGTGTTCGGATTTAAATTCATCTCCAAAAGCCGTTTTTCCAATAGCTCCTTAGAAACGCCGCCGTCCAAGACATTCAAAAAGAAACCTGAGAGATTACGAAAATCACTTTCTTTTAACATATCAATTTGACTATTCACGAAGCTCAAGGTATTCATAATTAGCTGTTGCAAAATAATTCTAAATTCGTCGGTATCACGATAATTTTTCACCCCAACAAAGGCCTTATTTTCTTTAAACGCTGGAAACAATGGGAACAGTGTGTAGTCATCATCCCCCATTTCAACCGTAATTCGCTTTTCTAAGGAGAAATAATCAATCCTAGTTTCCCGGAAAAATTTCGTTAACGCATTTTCTTGCCCATGTAATTCTTGAGAAGCGACAGCCACTTGAAAGTGGCTATTCAACAAAACAATCGGGGTATCCATGATCTTTGAACCGGCCGTCAGAACTGCCTCGACTTTAGGATGTTTCAACACTAAATCTGCCAAATCTTGATTGCTTTGAATAATTTTACGCAGTTGTCCTGTTTGTTGTTGCAGCATTGCTTCGAAAAATAACTGCATTCCATCACTAAATGAAAATAAGTTTGGCATTTTAATTAGTGGGAATGCTAACCGTTCCGCTAATTCTAATAAATCGTATGTAAGAAATTCAGCTTGATTCTCCATAATGACAATTCCGGCAGCGTGACTTTCAACTAATTGGGTAATTAATTTTGTCATTTTCTCATTGTTTTTTAACATTTCGTTATTATCAAGCAAATATAGCATGTCAGCTTGATGATACTTGTCAACCTGAGTCGTTTCAATGGTTTGAACAGTTTTAATGGTTCGATAGTTGCCATTCTCACCTGCTATGTATTTTACTCCTGATAATAAATCTTCTTCTATTAATTCCTTTAGTTTCAAGCCTTATCGCCTCCAATTTTAAGCAATTATACACTTTTTAGGCATAATAACCAATAGTAGATTTATTTTAGCCATTTCGTCCAATGATTAAAATTTGATTAAGAACTACACTAGCAATAATCATACGAAAGGAGTGTTGATTTTGGACTTACTCAGAAAAAAAGATTTATCGACGCTGATTAACGGAAGCTACGCTAGTCCGCTGAAAAAAGATCTCAAAACCTTTGATTTAACAATGTTAGGAATTGGTGCCATCATCGGAACGGGGATTTTCGTCTTAACTGGGACAGGTGCTTTGACTGCCGGGCCTGGATTAATGATTTCATTCGTGATTGCTGCAGTGGCGTGTCTGTTTGCCTCACTATGTTACGCAGAATTTGCGTCACTAGTCCCAGTCGCCGGTTCCGCCTACACTTATTCGTATACTTCAATTGGCGAGATTGTCGCCTTCATTATTGGCTGGGATTTGATGCTAGAATATTTACTGTCAGCCACTACTGTTTCAGTCGGTTGGTCAGGTTATTTTCAATCATTCCTCGAAGGCTTTGGAATTAACATTCCGACCGTTTTAACTGCTGCACCAGGTAGTTTAGCGCATGGTGTTACGTCTTACTTTAACCTTCCCGCAACTGTTATTATTTTATTAATTACCTTACTTATCTCCCTCGGGGTTAAAGAAACCAAGCGCGTGAACAACATCATGGTGATTATCAAGGTAGCTGTCGTTCTTTTGTTCATCGTCGTAGCTGTGCGGTTTGTCAAACCATCTAACTGGACACCATTAATGCCATTCGGTACTTCTGGGGTCTTCGCTGCTGCTTCGAGTGTCTTCTTTGCCTTTATTGGTTTTGATGCAATTTCTTCTTCAGCCGAAGAAACTGTCAATCCTTCGAAATCACTACCTCGTGCAATGTTCCTCGCGCTTGGGATTTGTACGATTTTGTACGTTATCGTCACCGCTATTATGACTGGTGTCGTTCATTATTCAATGTTTGCTAGTTATATTGACCGGCCTGTCTCTGCAGTTTTAAAGCTATCCGGGCAAAATTGGATGGCCGGCATTGTCGATTTAGGTGCGATTCTTGGTATGACTACTGTGATGTTAGTCATGCTTTACGGCCAAACCCGAATTACCTACTCAATGTCTCGAGATGGGTTGATGCCAAAAATATTTAGTAAAGTTAATCCTAAAACCGATACACCATTCGTCGCTACTTGGCTATTTGGCTGTATCGCGGCAGTTTTGGCTGGTTCGATTCCATTATCCGAATTAGCTGAATTAGTCAATATCGGTACCTTGTCAGCCTTTGTATTAGTCGCATTTTCTGTGATGCGATTACGCAAAACTAAACCAGACGTGAAACGGGTATTCCGCACGCCTTGGGTACCATTTGTTCCAATCATGGCAATGGCTAGTTGCTTATTCTTAATTTTCAACTTGAATCATTTAACTTGGCTCCGCTTTGTTGTTTGGTTAATTATCGGTATGTTTGTCTACTTTGGTTATTCACGTAAACATTCAAAAGTCGGAATTGACGAAATGACTAAGGACGCTTACGACGTTAAAAACGATATTAATAAAAAACTTTAATTCTCGATTAAAAAGCATCGCCATTCTTGAGGATGCTTTTTTGAACCAAAACTATTTTTTACAATTGAGTCCACTCTTTAATTCACTTTACATTTTCATTCCCATCTTCATATATGATTCCATCCCACCAAGCCACAAATCCTTAGGGTCAATTCTTCGTTCTTTCGCTAGTGCGGCGGTCATCTTGTCCATATTCATTAATTCGTATTGTGGTAATGGCTGCCCCGGTTCAAACGATTGGATCTGTGCCATCATGCCACCATCTTCATGCTCTAAAATATGACAGTGGTACATATAAAGGCCTGGTAAATAAAATCTCACTTGAATGCGGACGGTTTCTCCAGGATTTACCCCTACCGTATCTTTATAACCATGCTCATTTGGATATGGGGCTTTGCCATTTCGTGAAATTACTAAAAATTCTGTGCCATGTACATGAAATGGATGAACCATCCCATCCTTCATGTCATTAGTATTCGTGATATCCCAATACTGTTCCAACCCAATTGGCTGAGTCGCATCAATTCGTTCCATCTCGAACTTTTTCCCATCGAGCATCACCATTTCGTCCATCCCACTCATCACTATTTTACGAATAGCCGTATTCGAATCAACTTCAGGGGTGTGGATGGTATATAAGCGCTCTGGAATTGTAGTGTGATTTGCGGAAAATTCATGAATTTTAAACTGAATCAATGGCGTATCATCGGTAAATAAAGTCACCGTATCATCGGCTTGGTAATCCTTAAAATCTAGCACAATTTCAGCTCTTTCAGCACAGGTAATCATAAGATGCGTCATAGTAACCGGGTGTGGTAATAAGCTAGAATCACCGGCGACCTGCACGAATGGTAAATCATCAGAAAAATGAAGTCGCCATTCGCGGCGATTGGCTCCATCAAGTATTCGTAACCGAATTTTCTGGGTCGTCACATCAAAAACTGGATTGACCGTGCCATTAATGACTGGCGTTGGTCCTTGAATACCATCTGGATCATAACGTTTCCGATAATCCCACTGATTATCATCTTCAAAGAAACGATCTTGAAGGATAACCGGAATGTCATCAACACCATAGTCATGCGGTAAATTCAAACCGTTTTCGCTATCATCTTTGACTATCACCATAGCAGCTAAGCCACGCCAAACTTGCTCCGCTGTTGATGGACATGGGTGTGGATGCAGCCAAGTAGTTGCACCTGGCTGATTCAAAGTGAAATCAATGGTTTTGCTTTCACCAGGATAAACGGGTGCATGACACCCACCATCAACATATGGACCAGTCACACCCAATCCATGCCAATGAAAAGTAGTCAGTTCTGGCAATTGATTTTGCAAAGTCACATGATTATGTTTGCCAACTTGATACACAATCGTTTGGCCTAGGACGCTGGTCCCGTAACCCCATGTTTTTGTTTTTGCTCCTGGTAACATTTGCGTCTCACCAGCTTGTGCAGTTAATGTATACCAGGCGTCAGTCGCAGTTTCTTTATCTGGTTTCAAAATCGAAGGTATCAATAGTTTTGTTTCCGGCACTTCAGGTACAACTAAAGGTACATAAGCCGCATCGTGAACATTGAAGGCCGTCTTATCAAAAAAATAATCGGTGAACACTTTTTCTGTCATATTTTTGTCCTCCTTTATTGAATACGCTTACAGAATACTACTAAAATAATCCCAGTCCAACTGAAGTAGACTGAGATTACTTTTTTATAGCATTAAATTAATTTTGAACGCTGGTCCCGTCATTATAATTCAGGGTTACATCTTGTTGAACATTGAAAATATAGATGTTAAATGAAACTTGATTATCTTCGACTGACTGAGCTTGCATATGCACACCTCGAGCTAATAACTCGTTCCCACGAAAAATCGGCTCCACTTGATAGCGTACATGGTGATTCGTTGACTTGATGTACTTAGCTACTTGGCTTTCATATTCTTCCATCCCCGGTGCATTTAAACTAGCTGTCCCGGTCATTAAATTTTTAGGATTATTATTTTCACCAGTCAATTGATACCCAATTATGTGACTTCGATTGTATAACCAAATTCGGTTACCATCATAATTTACTTGTTTATTATGCCATCCGGTTGGTTGCACATACAGCGGATCTCGTTCCTTCGTCGGCATCAAATCTTTGCCTAACATGGCATTTGCTGTCCCCACTCGATTTAATGAATCCAAATCACTGAAAGTTTGCCAACTACCATGGGCGATACTGAGATCATCCTTCGTAAATGTGGGCTTTCCTTCATTCACATTCACAATTTGTTGATTCGAATAATCCAATTTTTGTAAATTTTCTTTTGAAACACTAGTGGTAGCTTTATTCGTATCTGTTGTCTGGTTATTTAGTTGCGTATATCCCCCAAAGATTGCTAATGCCACGGCAATAACCAGGGTCGTAATCGATACCTTAAACTTCTTTTTCTTCCGTCTCCGAACCATAATTTCCTCCGTTGATGTGCACTTACTATTTTAACAGAAGAATTATGTTACCGAACAAAAAAGCTTCCATAAGATTGCTGGTTACAATCTGGAAACTTTTTAAACTTAATCTAAATTGGGATATATATGGTTGTGACGATATGTTTGTTCTATGTGTTCTCTAATGCAATATGTGTTTGTTCTATGTGAAACATTTTTATATGTGAAACTATAATCAGCTAACTCACGCTGAATGCTGACCAGTCATTTCGTTAATTTAATTTGGCCTTCTTAAAAGGTGGTATCAAATCCTCGATTCAAAAGATTTGATAAGGATCTTTTGAATCATAATTGCTAGTTGGGGGTATTTGAGATGATTAGTTACTTTAATCACCAAATGTCACACCTAATATATGTGTATGGCGAGAAATTGTTACTATGTGTTCTATAATTCGCTCTCTTGAGCTTTTAATCTGACTAATGTCAGAAATATCCGATTTCATCGCCACCACCTCTCTTTAGTTATTTGAATAAAAAAACGCCCTACCAAAAACCCAATTACTTGGATTTTCAATAGGACGGGAATACACCGTGTTACCACCTAAATTCACCTAAACTATCACTAGCTAGGTCTCTTTACGTACAAACATACGCAGGCACTGTAATGGGTGCTTCCAATTTACTTTACTAACCGGTTGGCTTTCAAGAAATCACTCAAGGATGATTTTCACATTTACAACGACGACCTCATCTCACCATAACTGAGGCTCTCTAACGAAGTTGCAACTGCTACTCTTTCCTCTCAAAGTGCATTAACTTTTCTCATTCAAATTTAATTATGAATTCATTTTAATCTCATTTAATGTGAGTGTCAATAGTTTTCTGAAAATAAATTATTGAGTTTTCATAAAAAAGTTAACACCCACAATTTGCAAGATTATGGATTGGCATTAGTAGTTGTATTGGCTTGCGACTGCGCCGCTGATTCTGACGCCGCCCTAGCAGAGGAAGACGATGATGCTTGCGAATTAGAAACCGATTGTGAATATGCCGCTGAAGATGCTGCTGCAGCACGAGCATTGGCTGCCGCTTGCGATTGAGCTGCCGCTTGCGATTGAGCTGCCGCTTGTGCTGATGCGGCGGCTGCTCTTTGTGATGCCTGCGCCGCTTGATTTGCGGAATATTGAGCTTGATAATCCGTTGAACTTGAACTGCTACTTTTCTTTGAACTGCTCTTCTTTTTAGAACCACTATCTTTCTTCTTTGAACTCGAACTTGATTGAATATCTGATTCACGAGTGGTTGAAACTGGATCACGTTGCTTAATTGCAAATACAATCAGCACTACGACCAATAAAGCGACTAACGCTAATAAGATGACCTTCATTGGCTTGCGCTTCTTATGCGGCTTCTTAGGGCCCTTATTTTTAAGCTTCGATCCTTTTGCTTTATTTTTTCTAGCCACTTTATCTGCTTTTCGTGCAGCACGGCTTTCTCCATAAAAAGGACTTTTTGGTGTAGCTTTTGCCTGCTTAGCTTCTTTTTCTTGCGCGTGGCGTCCCACTCGCGTATTAGGTTCTTCGTTATTCAAAATATCACCTCTAATAATTCTCTAATTACGTCGACGATTATACACTTCTCTACAAACATACAAAAGCCGATTAGCTTGGGGAAACTAATCGACTTCTTGGAGTAGAATTGTAACTAATTGACTAGTTACACTTTTTCATTACTTTGGAGGAGTAAATGAAAAGAGGTTTAATTGGTATACTGATAATCATAAATGGTACCTGTGAAGAAAATATGAAATTCTGGCTGCAATTCCGTAAAGAATTCAGCGTCTTAAAATGATGACTACCCGATATGCCATCAAAAAGACGGCAGTTAAAAGTAGAAAAAGTAGAAACATTTTTAGACTAATTAAATTCCAACCAAATAACCATGCTAATAGATCATAAACTCCTGAAAAAAACGTGAAAACTCCTAAACACCAAAGTGCTCTTGCTAACCAACGATAACGCTGATTAAATTTTACCAACGAATTGGCAACCCGATTTATTTTATTCATTATTTAGTTTTCTGTAATTGAGACCTTCATTCCCTCTGGAACATTGTCGTAAATCCATTTGGCATCTGGAACTGATAAACGAACACATCCGTGAGAATTAGATTCCTTCCCAAGCTCTTTTGCTTCGCTCAAAACATAATTACCATTAGCGTCGACGGGAACCGTATGGAACAAGTACGTTCCGTGATCCTTCCAACTAACCCAATAGTTGGCTCCTTCGCCGCTCTTAGCACTATAAAATGAAGTCCCGCGCTCAGCTTGAATATAATACGTACCAGTTGGCGTGGCGTTGTCACCACCACTTCCGGTAGAACAGTACATAGTATATAATACATCATTCCCATTCATGATGTAGGTCCGATTTTTGGCTAATGACACATGAATCCATGCATTTGGATACTTAGTCAAATCTGGATAAGCAACTTTCTCTGAGGATTTTTGCCAGTTTACTTTATTCATTACAGAACTAGTTTTTGTTGTAGAGGCTTTCTCACTTGAACTAGAAGAAGAACTGCTGCTACTGCTAGTTGTGGCTGCGTGTTCAGTTTGATGCACGCCAAAAGTGACAATTAAAATCATTGCCACAAACACAACTCCTGTTATTTCAATCATTCGTTTAAATTGTTTGTTCATTGATATCCTCTTTACTACTAATTACTTTTTTTCATCATTCAATTCTAACAAGAATTCCTTAAAATTCCTATTAAATTGGATTACTAGTTTGTTAAATTTTAAAGCATTCTGTGTAATCAAACTTAATATTGATAAAAAAATATAATTTCTTGATTTTTAACTAGATTAAATTACAAAAGCCGATTAGCTCGGGCAAGCTAATCGACTTTTTTGGAGTAGGATTGTAGCTGCTTTCCAGCTACTGTTTTCATTACTTTGGAGGAGTAAATGAAAAGAGGTTTAATTGGTATGATGTAACTATACCGAGCCCGTGTGAAGAATTTGTGAAGAGTTTTTAACTAAATTGGTAAAGCTTGGTTAACTAATTATTAACCTTAAAATAGGTCTGACGTATCAACCTTTAAAAGTTTAGTTTCTACCATTATTACTCAATTTGACACACCGTTAAATGGACATTTATTGTAATTCATTGGCTATTACTAAATTTACTGGTTATCTGCAGCAACCTATTTCTTTCTTTGGTCACCAATCCCATGGGTAATTTCTGGGACGTATTCAACCGGTTTATTGGCATCTGTTAATAAACGTTTCCATGCTTTCCAAACGTTCTTTTCAGAATATCGTTCAGACAGTTCATACGACTTTGTTGACATTTCTTGCAATAAATCAGGATTGTTAAATAGTTCGACAAACTTTTTAGCCATCATTTCAGTATCATTGAACGTTACAATATAACCATTTTCGCCATAAACGACTAATTCATTTGGTCCGTAATTAACATCATAAGTAACGCCAAACATCCCGTTACTTGTTGCTTCCATTAATGACAGGTTAAACCCTTCCATGACGGAGGCCAACGCATAGATTTGGGCCTTTCGTTGAACGGCACCAACATCTGCAACGTATTCTTTAATATTAACTTTGTTTTCCAGATGATACTTTTTGATAGCTTTATTGATTTTAGTAATTGCCTCATCGTTATTCCGATGATCAATATTGGATGTAAGCTGATTTCTGAGACAACTTTTAAGAGAGGGTATATTGAATAAATCATCTCTCAAAAGGAAGGAATTTTTACATGCCAACTCGTTACGACAAAGAATTCAAACAAAACATTAT
>NZ_BJEB01000054.1 GCF_005405445.1 Paucilactobacillus nenjiangensis | reverse complement strand
ACTGTGGTATTCTGTTCTTGCATCAAGACAATAACCTCTTTCATTGTTTGTGTAGGAACATCAATGATAACAGAGATGTGTCTTGGTGTTTTTTATTTTATCAATTAGCTAAAAGTATTTGGCTAACTTGATTATAAAACGCGCGAATATAAAAAAACAAAAAACCGACCAAAAATTCTATTAATTATAAGAATTCTTGGTCGATTTTTCTATAGCTGGTTAGTTTTTTTCCAGCCACTTTAAATACAATTACTTATCACAGTCTGATGTTATGTTCCAAGATGACATAACAACTAAAAAGTTTAGCTTTACGTAGCCTTGTCAATGAGCTAACGATATCAACAGGTATGTACCAATGGAAGATGGATTTATCTCTCTTTATCCTCTTATTGCACGTTGATGTTATAAAACGTAACATTCATTGGGTAAATAAAACGGTTTCAACTGATAAAAATGAACTTTTTAACATTATTTTGTCAAATAACCTTGACGATGAATTTATGTGATGTTATATTTTATGACATTAAATAAAGTTTTAAATTCAGAGGTAAGGGAGAGGAAACATTTGAACGAAGCAAATACAGCATTTTTAGTTTTAGCAAGTATCTTGGTCTTATTTATGACACCTGGTCTAGCATTCTTCTATGGAGGACTAGTTTCTAAACGCAACGTTGTTAACACAATGCTTTCAGTATTCTTTATCACTGGTCTAGCAATTTTACTTTGGATTATTGTAGGTTACAGCCTTTCATTTAGTGGAGATCACTTTGGAGTTTTTGGTGATTTACATCAATTTTTCCATCAAAACTT
The DNA here is from genome assembly GCF_005405445.1 of Paucilactobacillus nenjiangensis. Classification (GTDB taxonomy): domain Bacteria; phylum Bacillota; class Bacilli; order Lactobacillales; family Lactobacillaceae; genus Paucilactobacillus; species Paucilactobacillus nenjiangensis. The sequence continues at coordinate 14,558 of NZ_BJEB01000054.1, read as the reverse complement.
CAGTATGACGAAGATGACTGCTACGACTACCAAAATCCCAGATGGCTTGTATTCAGTGTTTGAAATGATGTTTGCCATCATCACTCCAGCTTTGTTCGTAGGGGCGGTTGTTGGTCGGATGAAGTTCAAATTCTTGTTTCTGTTCATTATTTTCTGGTCAATTTTAGTTTATTATCCAATGGTTCATATGGTTTGGAGTGCCAGTGGTATCCTATTCAAAATGGGAACTTTAGATTTCGCCGGCGGGACTGTTGTCCACATTGATGCCGGGATTACCGCACTTGTTTTGTCTATCTTCCTGGGCAAACGGGTTGAATATAAAGAACCTGAACATTACAACTTACCTTGGGTATTATTAGGAACAACTATTCTTTGGATTGGTTGGTATGGATTTAATGCTGGTAGCGCCTTTGGCATTTCAACAGTTGCTGTTCAAGCAACAATGACTACTACCGTAGCCACGGCATCAGCCATGATTTCATATATGATGATTGATGTCTTTAGAACTGGTAAACCAAGTTTAGTCGGTGTTTGTACTGGTACCTTGTGTGGACTGGTTGCCATTACACCAGCCTGCGGGTATGTCACAATCACCGGGGCCTTCTTCATTGGTATCGCCGGCACATGTTGTAGCTATTTCTTCATCAATTATCTTAAAGGCAAGTTAGGGGTTGATGATACCTTGGATGCATTTGGTGCTCATGGAGTAAGTGGGATTGTTGGTAGTATTGCGACTGGTTTGTTTGCTACCAAGTCTGTTAACTCAGCAGTTACTAATAATGGCTTATTCTATGGTGGTGGATTTAAACTATTCGGTACTCAATTATTTGCCACAGCATTCACAATTGTGTTTGTTTCAATTATGGTGATTATCATGACTGTCATTCTGAAAGCAATTACTCCCATCCGTGTTTCTGAAAAAGAAGAACGACTTGGTTTGGACTTTGGTGAACATGGCGAACATGCAGATTATGCCGTTGCAACCGAAGCTGATTCGGATGTCGATACTTTCCGGAAAGAATTTAAGGGCCAATTAGCACAACTGAATGGTCATAAGAATTGATGATTAATTAAAAAAATGGCAAAAATAAAGTAGCAAAAGGATCGCAATATCACGCTGGTGGTATTGCGATTTTTGAGTGCTTTCATACAACATATGTTAAAATAAGGATAGATGTTGTAAACGTTTACAACATTTTCGAGTGTTGTAGAAGGAGGGATTTAAATGAGTTTGACAATTGGTGTTTTAAAGGAACAAGACGAACATGAACAACGAGTTTCCGTCGATCCAGAAGTGACCAAACGATTAGTCAAAGCTGGACTGACAGTACTTGTCGAACTAGGAGCGGGAACCAAGGCTAATTTTTTTGATGCAGATTATGAAAGCGTGGAAGGAAAAATTACTGATCGAGCGTCAATTTTATCAACTGCCGACGTATTGACGATGATTTCAAATCCAGATCAAGCCACTTTGTCTGCGTTGAAAACAGGACAATTGCTGATTGGTCAATTTAACGCATTAACGGTAGCTGATGAAATGAATCAGCTTGCTAGTGCCAAAGTAAATGTGTTGTCACTGGAACTAGTACCAAGAACGATTAGTCGTGCTCAAACGATGGATGTGTTGAGTTCTCAAGCCAGCGTCGCAGGCTATAAGGCGGCATTGTTGGCCAGTAACGTCTTTCCCAAGTATTTTCCTATGATGATTACAGCGGCCGGGACCGTTAAGCCCGCTAAGGTTTTGGTATTAGGAACTGGTGTTGCAGGATTACAAGCAATCGGGACGGCGAAACGGCTTGGTGCTATTGTGTCGGGTTATGATGTTCGACCGGCTTCACGCGGCGAAGTGGAATCACTCGGAGCGACTTTTTTGACTAGCTCAGTTTCTAATGGTGCTGGTGCCGGTGGTTACGCTCGTGAATTAACTGCCGAAGAACAAGCAGCACAACAAAAGGAATTGGCAGATTTTATTTCACAAAACGATATTATTATTACTACCGCACAAGTACCTGGACATAAGCCACCCTTACTGGTGACGGAAGAGAGTATTCAAAATGCCAAGCCAGGTTCGGTATTTGTCGATTTAGCCGCTAGTGAGCTAGGTGGGAACGTTGCCGGTAGTCAGCCATTTGAAACAAATATTGATGAACGACAAGTGACCATTGTTGGGGCTGCGAATTTAGCGAGTCAGGTACCTAATTCGGCGTCTCAATTATTTGCCAAAAATGTGTTGGCTGTCTTGAATTATGTTATTAAGGACGAAACAGTCCAAGTTGATTTACAAGATGATGTTTTTAAAGACCTGGTCGCCGTTTACGATGGTGAAATTGTGAATCCGCGATTACGAAAAACGCTTAATTTACCAGAACTTCCAAAAGTTGAACCAATTGAAACGGAGGGTGATTAAGATGAGTCAAGAGTTATATACAAATGTTGCGATTTTTGTGATGAGTGTGCTAGTTGGCTTTGAGGTCATCAGTAAAATTCCGGCTACTCTACACACGCCAATGATGTCTGGTGCAAATGCAATTCACGGTGCCGTGGTGATTGGAGCGATTTTAATTGCTTTAGAGGCGCAGTCACCATTGTTTTATGGCTTAGCTTTTATTGCTGTGTTTTTGGGATCGGTCAACGTGGCTGGTGGTTATGTCGTTACGGACCGCATGTTAACCATGTTTTCAAAACCCAAGAAACCAAAGAATGAATCTGATGATGGAGGTGACAAGTGATGTCAATTCTCCTAACAGTTGTTTCATTAATGTATTTGGTGAGTGCGGCCTGTTATGTCATTGGATTGCACATGATGCGGACGCCTAAAACGGCACGAAATGGGAACCGAGTTTCTGGAGTCGGAATGATTATTGCGGTCATCATGACTTTATTAGTGGCAATTAGTCAAAAAGAAGCCACCATGACTGGTGGCATCATTTTAGTCATCGGACTGGTACTAGGACTGGGTTATGGCGCGGTCCGAGCGAGAACGGTTGAAATGACAGATATGCCGCAATTAGTGAGTTTATTTAATGCTGTTGGTGGTGGGGCAGCAGCGGCGATTGGTGCGTTTGATTATTTGAGCAAGAGTACGGGATCAACCTTATCATTCGCCTTTTCGTTTCCAGTGGCACTGGATTTAGTGATTGGTGGGATTACGTTTTCTGGTTCACTAATTGCCACCGGTAAATTAGCTGGAAAGATTTCGGGCAAACCAATCACTTTTCCAGGAGCAAAAGTTGCCAATGCACTAGTCGTGTTAGTGATTTTAGTTTCGGTTGTCTTAACCATTGGCTTTGCTGTCAATCCTAGTTGGTTGATTTTGATCATTTGTGCTAGTTTACTGTTTGGTATTTTGATGACAATTCCGATTGGTGGGGCAGATATGCCGGTGGTGGTTTCGTTGCTAAATGCCTTTACTGGTTTGGCCGTATCGATGGCCGGATTTGTTATCGACAACCAGGCACTAATTATTGCCGGGGCGTTGGTCGGCGCTGCCGGGACTATCTTAACCTTACAAATGGCGGCCGCAATGAATCGTTCAGTCCTAAATATCATTGCTGGTGGCTTTGGCACGGATGATAGCAAAGGGGCGTCTACTGAGGAAGTACCCGTGAATGTTAAAGAGACCACGGCGGATGACGTTGGAGTGCAACTTGCATATGCGGCAAATGTGATGATTGTTCCGGGATATGGATTGGCCGCTGCACAAGCACAACATGAAGTGTCTGAGTTGGCTAATTTACTCACGGATCACGGTATTAATGTGAATTATGCAATTCATCCCGTTGCCGGGCGGATGCCAGGCCATATGAACGTGTTATTAGCCGAAGTGAATGTACCGTATGATCAAATGAAGCAATTAGAAGAAGCTAATTCGATGTTTGAAAACACGGATGTGTCGTTAGTGATTGGTGCTAACGACGTGACTAATCCAGCCGCCCGCCGGCAAGGAACTGCCATTACGGGGATGCCAATTTTGGATGTCGATAAGTCTAAGTCAATTGTGGTCATTAAACGATCTATGAGTACTGGTTATGCTGGTATTCAAAATGAATTATTTTCTGAAGATAACACACACATGCTATTTGCTGATGCTAAAAAGGGCTTACAAGATATTATTGCCTCAACCAAAGAGTATTTAGACGAATAGAAATATGAACAAAAATTAATCAAAAACTCATAAATCATGCGTATTTATTCATTTAGTTGAATGAATACGTTTTTTTCTGTATACTTATAAGCGTTGATTTTTTACGGAGGCGCTTAGGATAATGAAAAAATTTTATAAATTAGTATTCACATTTTTGGCGGTTTTACTCGTGATGGCTCCTGTACTGTCGAGTGTTGCCAAAGCCGATGATACGACTCAAAGTAGTAGCTCAGTTACATCTACTACAACTACGTCAGAAGATTCATTGGCCAAAATTAAAGCCAAAGGTGAAATTGTTTTAGGTACAAGTCCTGATTATCCACCATATGAATTTATGGCTAAGGGTAAGGTTGTCGGGATGGATATTGAAATTGCCAAGAAAATTGCCAAAGATATGGGCGTGAAGTTGGTAATTAAGAAAATGTCCTTTGATTCTCTCTTGGTTGCTTTACAATCAGGCAAGGTTGATATGGTCATTTCGGGTGTGAATCCCACTGCAAAACGAGCTAAGAGTGTTGATTTTTCAAAATCATATTATAAAGCCGGACAATATATTTTAATTAATAAGTCAGACAAAGGTGTATATAAGAACCGCAATTCATTTAGCGATAAGAAACTTGGGGCCCAAACCGGTTCATTACCTTACAACTTAGCCAAGTCACATGCTAAAGGTGCGACAGTTAAAGGAATGGATACTGTTTCAGACTTAGTGATTGCGTTGAAATCACATAAGGTTGAAGGTGTGGTGCTTGATGAACCCACGGCGAAAGCATATGCCGAAAATGATTCAAGTATCGTGGCAGTTAATGGGAAGTTTGATTTAGGTTCTGATGAAACTAATGATGTTGTGGCCGTAGCGAAAGGTTCGACGAGCCTGACAACTCAAATTAATCATTCAATTGATGATATTAAGGCCAACAATTCAATTACTGGTTATTTAAAAACAGCCGGATCATATATGAAAGTTAATACGGCCAATACATCAATGTGGCATTATTGGAAATATTTTGCGCTTGGAATTGAATACACTGTCGGTATCAGTGCTATTTCAGTCGTGCTTGGATTCTTGATTGGTATCCTGTTGGCCTTTATGAGGCTTTCAAAAGTTAAAGTGTTCAAATGGCTAGGAACTGCCTATGTCGAGTTTGTTCGTGGGACTCCATTGATGGTCCAAATCTTATTTGTTTACTTTGGTTTAGGCGTGATTGTTAATATTCCAGCGGTTATTTCAGGGATTATTGCGGTCTCACTAAATAGTGGCGCCTATGTCTGTGAAGTCATTCGTGGCGGAATTTTGTCGATTGACAAAGGACAAGACGAGGCTGCTAGAAGCTTAGGATTGAACTCTCACGATACGATGTTTAGTGTGGTCTTGCCACAAGCCATCCGAAATATTTGGCCTGCTTTGGGAAATGAATTTGTTTCTTTAATTAAGGAAACCTCAATTGTATCTATCATTGGTGTGTCAGACATGATTTATCAATTAAAGATTGTTCAAGCCGATACTTATCGTGGTGTGATTCCAATTGTAATTACCATGATTCTCTACTTCATTTTAACGTTTGCAATTTCTCGAATCTTGAGACATTATGAAATTAAAATGAATAGTAAAATGAATAGAACGGTTTAAAACTAAATACGCGCAACAATCATTTTTAAGATTGTTGCGCGTATTTATTTGTCTTAAATTTAAAAGTAATAAACACCCATATCATCGGCCACGACAACTTCGCCAACGTGCTCTTTTCCTGGATTGGTCCCAAATCCTAATTTATTAAAGGCAATCGCTACGGTTAAATCTGCGCGAACTGCTTCATTTAAGGGAGTACCGGTATCAGAATTTAACCCGGAAGGTACGTCAACAGCAACGGTTGTAGCGGTCGTTTGATTAATTGCTTGAATGGTTTCCAAATATTCGCCGGCCACCGGACGGTCAATCCCAACACCGAAAATTGCATCGACAATTAAAGTAGCATCATTCAATGCCGATAAATCATCAGTAGTTGGAATCTTGTAATAGGTGCAAATTTTGCGTTGCGTCGCACGTTCATAACTTTCATGTTTGCTATTACCAACGTTGATAATCGTGACGTTGGCGCGTTCTATTTTTAACAATCGAGCAACCGCTAAGCCATCACCACCATTGTTACCATAACCTGCAACGACGACAACATTTGATAAATCATAATGACGTTTCAAAACGATGTCTCTAATTGCTAAAGAGGCGCGTTCCATCAGCACAATCGATGGAATCCCAATTTTTTCAATTGTAAATTTATCGAACTTTTTCATTTCTTTAGTTGTTAATGTTTTTGCCATATTCATTTCCTCCAAATGTTTGATAAAATAATTGTCATCATTATAAAGCAAATCGCCAATGTAATGTTGAACAAATGTTATAATAATTACCAATAAGTGAGATTTATAACGGAAAGTGGTGACGGCTGATGGATTTAAAGAAATATCTAGAATATTTTAAGAATATGCAAAACAAAGAATTTCAATGGACATCAACAAATACCGAAGATGGAATTTTACAAATGGGTTATCCAATGTACGATCAAACCGTACTAACATTTGTACGTGATTTTAAAGAGAGTAATGACTTTGATGCGCAGTATAAAAAAACGTTGAAGGCACAAAAAATTAAAATCAAAATGAATCAAAAAATCGTTAATCAAGTCCTGGCAATCGACACAATTGATACACTGAAAGCGATGTTGACGTTAATTGTGACAGCTGAAGAAGTTGATGAGGGTAGTTGGGCGCGCGCCTTACAAGAAGGCTTCTTGTATCAGGTAACCAATGCATTGGTGAATAAAGAAAATGAAGGATAAGTACGAAGTAAATAAATATTTTGGCATTCCAGTTACCACCAATAACTCTGGCGACTATGTTCTGAAAGCCGATGACCACGGTGATGTAAAAATCCATACTTGGCGAACTGGTAAACATACTAAGGGAAAATTTAAACAGCCGGGGCAAATGTTGCTGACTGAAAATAACTTGATGGTCATGATTGTGGCATCAGAAAAGATGGCCTTTAAAGATCGTCACTCTGAAGTTCCGTTGCAGCGTTTTACTAGTGAATTTGCAAATGAAGAGTTAGTTCAGCAAGGAATAAAGATACTCAATAGTTGATTTACAGCAATAATCGAGCATTTTTATGCGGTTCGTGGTATATTATTTTCAACTATAATTAGGGGTGAAAGTATGTTTAATGTTTTTGGAATGCTTAAAATGTTTAGTGTGAATCACCGCCATATCAGTAATTCACAGATTGTCGTGACTGATGCAAGTGGTAAACCAAATAGCCTGTTGACTGATTTGCTCCGAGATGTGATTAGTAGCATCAATATCTTTATTAATATTGAAGATGTACTTTCAGTTGAAGATTTGGTCGCTTTATTTTCCGAAAGGACACCATTACCGGCCGATGTTTTGAGTGAATATGACAAAATTTTAAAACAAGAAATTTTACGCATTAATTTTGCTACACGTAAGGGCCAAATTGAATTAATTTTTCCAGAGGTTTAGGCATGAAAACTTTAATCATAGTTGCGCATCCGCAAATAGAAAATTCAACGACCCAGCAATTCTTTAAAGAAGGATTGGCTGGGTTTATTGATTTTACCTGGCATCCAATAGCCAATGAGTACCAAATAGATGAAGAACGAGAATTACTGCAACAAGCTGATCGCATCATTTTTCAATTTCCACTCTACTGGTACAGTGCCCCCGCATTATTGAAACAATGGATAGACGATGTCTTTTCAGTAAAACAACTTGATTTAACCAATAAAGAATTAGGATTGGTCGTTTCAACCGGGAGTCCTGCTAAAGATTTTCAAGCTGGTGGTTTGGAACATTTCACCATGTCTGAAGTACTCAGGCCGTTTGAAATGTTAGCTAATAAAATGAAAATGCGTTATCTGGTTCCAATTACAGTGTTTCAATTTGCTTACCTTAATAAACTTGAACAACAATATTTGCTAATTCAATATCAGCAATATGTCACGTTAACTAACTTTGATAGTTTTGACAGTAAAATTGCTTGGTTCAACGAAATTTTGAAGCAAAAAAGTACAGATAACTCTGAATTAGAACAAATTATCACGGTGCTAGAAGATAATGAAGATGCTCGTCACGATTTGTTAATGGATGTAAATCAATTTAAGCAAGATGAGGATTAAGAATGGATACACAACAATGGGTTGAAATGAAAATTAATGAATTGATTGAAAACAGTCAGACTTTTCCTGACCAGGCATTTTACAGGGAGTTGAAGGAAATTATGACTGAGCAATATCAAAGAATTAATCAGTTACAAGGCGAATTAGATGGGCGTATGTGGAGCCCAGAGCAGTGGTGAAAAAGGGATCTGAAACAGTAAGTTTCAAATCCCTTTTAATATATTTTCTGCTAAAATCACAACATGATTATAAACCTCATCTTTTGCAGCATACACAAAAATCACGTTTTGAGTTTCTAATTTTTGATGGACCATGGTTTTAAAATCTAAATAAGCTGGATTACTTTGCAACTGTGCTAAATACAGATGTTTGAATTCATCAAATTTTTCTGGGTCATGATTAAACCACTTACGTAATTCAGTGGTTGGGGTAATTTCTTTTGCCCATTGATCAATCTGGGCGTTTACCTTGCTAACACCACGAGGCCATAGTCGGTCAACTAAAATCCTGTAACCATCTGTATCAATTGGCTTGGTGTAAACTCGTTCAAGCTTCAATTCATTTGCCATTTTATCTTGCCTGACTTTCTGAGACGAACCGTTCGTATTGAAATTGCTTAGGTTAGTGCTCAAATATTCCCAGTTTATCTCTCACTCAAAAACGTGTTCTGCAATCAGATTGTTCCGCCTATCTACAGTTAATCAATTGGCCCAGTTCGCCAACCGATTAACTTAGGATATGCTTACAATCTCTCGATTGCAATCTCACTCTACTCCTTATATTCTACCGGTTGATTAGATTTGTCAAAAAGTTTTTGTTTGAGTTCGGTAACAGGCATTTCCGGATTATCAGCAAAACCTTTAAATGGATTAGGATTACGGTGAGCGCGTTTTTGGTAACGTGCACCGATTTGTAATGCATAGGGAACGAGGGAACCGTTTTGAATGTGATCCGTTAAGTTAGCACTGGGAGTTAAGTTGGTATTGTCCAAGCGATTTTGCATCATTTCCAGTACTTCTTGATATTCAGGTCCCCAATGAATTGTTGCACTAAAATCTTGTAATTGGTCGAGAAAGACTTGCCCCTCAGCTTGATATTGGGTTTTACTTTTTGGATTTTCCAATGCAACATTTTCATTCATATACATACCTTCAGCCAAAAATTCTGGCATTTTGGTTGATTCGGTCAAAGCCGGTGTCATCATGAAATAAGTCAACATCATACGTACGAAGCGGATGGTCGAAGTCATAACGCCAACCGAAGTGGTTGGATCTAAATCAAGCATTCGTAATTCAATATAATCAACGCCTGATTTTAGTGCTTCGTCAATTGATTTCCCATTTTTCTTAAAACGAATGCTGCCGTGAAATTCAGCCTCATTCAGAAGTTCACCAGTCTTGATTCCATTTTGAATACCTTGAGCATAATGGGCAACAGACGAATAATCCCCTTTTAATTTGTTTCCAAGCCCAAAGTGGGATTCGCGGATACTTCTAACAGGATGGTCGGGTCCTTCATTGTCATTAAAAAAGTTTTTTTCAGCAATGGGATTATTGCCAAATAGATACGTTAACAGCCACTCGTACCGAATAAATCCTTGCACGATTTTTTCATATAAATGATTAATCATTTCAGCTTTTGAAAAAGTGCCTTCATTACGAACATTCCACCAGACCGCCTCTAACACTTGTTGATTAATACTGATATTTAGATGGACGCCAGTTGGAATACCGGATTCAATTCCATGAATTTTGGACCATTGGCGGTAATATTATTTCTTTTCTGGGTCAACATCCGAAATTGGAATCTCACTTTTATCTTCAGGTAACACTGGCGGCATACTCAGTGCCCAGAGCATTTCATCTTTGGCAAGTGCATTACGCAAAGTATCGTTTAATTGCATTAAATAATGCATGGCGTCAATAGAATGGGCCGTTGTGGGTGTAATAATTTCCGTCTGCATTTGTAGAAAGTCATTCTTAATATATTTATTCTTTCGCTGACTACCAATTGCACTTGGATATGGGCTGGTGCTAAGGCTGGCATCTGCATTCACGCGATGCATTTCAACTTCAATTCCCATATTAAAGTCACTGGCTGTAGCAACAATTTCATTATCAAATATTATTTTTCCAATTTGATCAAACATAAGTAATCAACTCCTCAATCAATCTATGTACTTATTCTTTAATTTTTAAACATTCTACGCTGATACTAGCTGAAAAACAAGAATTTATTGCATTAAAGGCGCTTGAAATGGTACGGTACCGGTATAAGAAAAATAGGTGAGGTGTCGAAAAAATGTCATTATCATATCAAGACATGTTAACAGCGGTAAAAGTGGTTTTAAAAACTGGCAACGTTCCTAATATTGTTGGGGAAGCCGGCATTGGTAAGTCCGCTTTAGTCGAAACAGTCGCTCAAGAATTGCAAGCCAAACTATATACCACCGTTGTGAGTTTGTCCGAAAAGGGTGATTTAGCAATTCCTGTACCACCGCTAACAGATAATTCTTTTGTGGAAACAGAACATTATGGTTCGTTAGCCAATGTAAAATTTGGGTACTCCGAAACATTAGTAGATATAATTAAACAAGCTGAATTACATCCAGACGTAAAAATTATTTGGTTTTTAGATGAATTTAATCGTGGTACCCAAGCAGTTCAAAGTGAATTGATGAATCTGGTATTGCAACGACAAATTAATTCTTTGAAATTACCCGAACAAGTTCAAATTGTGATTGCGGAGAATCCCGATAGCACGATGGCTGGTTTTGAAGATTCTAACTATGGGGTTACGGCTGGAGATACCGCCATTAAAGATCGGACAGTTCGGTTAGTTTTGCGCGTTTCTGCCAGTGATTGGCTGAGTTGGGCTCGTGCCAATGGACAAGATGGACATGAAAATATCCATCCTTTAGTTCAAGCCTTCGTTGAAGAAGAACCTGATATGTTAAGCCCTAAACAGCATGGGGATGACTTATTTCCAACTCCTAGAGCATGGCAGCGAGTGTCAGACAGCCTGTTTGAATTAGACAATCAATCACCTGAAGTGCGTTCAAAATTGCAATTAGAGTTGTTTAAAGGCGATTTAGGTGAGTTGGTTGGCCGTGCGTTTAACAGTTTCGTTAAGCAACAGGGGAATCAATTGACTCCTGAAAGTATCCTTGCCTCAGCTGATTTTGAAACTACGTTGTCTGAATTTTCCAGTTTAGACGAAGTCCAAAAGCAACAACTTTTAAAAAGCTGGTTAACGCAAGTGGCAGAATATCCACTGGATGATAGTCGGAACGCAGACTACTTTCAGCAATTGCTAAAACAAATGAGTCCGGACGGTCAGTATGTGGTCATACAAACAGTCGGTCAAATTGAGCATCTAGCTGACATCTTGAAGCCAATGTTTAGTAATCTACAATCGGAATCTGTGGCAAGTTTATATCGTTACTTCGGAAAAATTGCAACACGAAACGATGCTGGGGATGATATTTAGTGAGTACGAAGCTACAAGATAATTTAAAAGATAAATTGCATGCATTGAATTCTAACCAAGAAGTTGATCTACAAAATGTTGCAGATGAATGGATTGGCTCAGTCGTGATGGAGTTGTTGGAGGAAGACCGGTTATTTGGTGAAGTCTTAATTCAAATCCCTCGGGCATATGACTTTAAGCTGAATGGCATGATGGGTATTAATTGGAAGAATGATCAGATTCAATTAAAAATTAACCCAAGTCGCCTGTCGAGATTACAACGTTCTCAAGATTTGCTCGATTTATTAAAGCATGAAGTGCTCCATTTAGTTTGGCAACATCCGTTACGCTATGCCAATGTGGCTCACCAAAATAACGTCACCATGGCCACCGATGTTGCAGTTAACCAATATTTGACTGATGCGCCGGCGGACACAATGACGAAGGAAGAATTGACAACGCTGATTGGCAAACAGGTGCCCACTCATGAAGATTCTCAACGCTATTTGAAATTAATTGAAAATGCCGATTTTAATGAAGATGCCTCAGAGACAAAGCAACGATTGGATCACGAAGGTGAAGCTGTTCCAAAAGCCCAAGATCACAATAACCAAACTGACGTCCATCTTGGTTGGGAAGAGATGGTTGGTCAAGATAATCTGAATGAACAGACGGCCAATTTACAGCAAATGCTCAGCTCAGCCTGGAAAAATGTCCCAGATAAGCAACGTGGCCTATTACCTGGTGATATCATCGCACAATTAGAATCAATTGAGGTTCAACCAAGTTTAAATTGGAAAGCATTAATCAAACAGTCATTAGGGAAAATGCCTTTAGGTAAACGCAATTCATATAGTCGATTTAATCGACGACAGCCAGTCAGAATGGATTTGCCCGGTAAAATTACTAATTTGGTTATTAATATTGATGTATTTATAGATAACTCAGGTTCAATGGGTGAAAAAGAGATTGCTTATTTGTTAAATGAACTGCGTGGTTTACTAGCAATTTACGATGCCAAAATTGATGTGTATAGTTTTGATACAATCGTCCATGAAGACCATAAATATACCATCGAAGCGCGTAATCAAATTAATTTTGAACGCGTAGGTGGCGGTGGAACTAGCTTTCAGTCAATTTTTGGTTACTTACATCGGCGTCATGCTAATAATGACTCAACTCTAGCAATCATTTTGACAGATGGCTGGGGAGAGTCTAAGCTGCAGACTTTTCATTTTTCAAATGTACTTTGGATATTGTCTACGGCCGTTCAAGAATTATCGGTGAAAAAGCCAATAGGCAAAGTTTCAACACTGGTAGAAGACGAAAATTATCAAAGATTGGTAGGTAAAAAATAATGATAGATTTGCAACCAAATGATTTACAATCAGTTTTGTCACACGATTATTTATATAAGCGCGCCGTTAAAGTATTACTAGAACAATGGGATACAGAAGGTAATCAATTGTTTAGTGATCAAATTAAAGCCGGCGATATTATTTTTGCTCGTAAGCTGCAACAGGCTGGATTAATTCAGGGATCAAAAGATTTTTCTGATTATCAGTCCGTACAAGAATTTGTGGTGCAACATGATCAATGGTTATCCGGTGTTGCTAAAACTGAATTACTAAGTAAGTTTGAATAAGAAAACACGATTTCAAATTGAAATCGTGTTTTTTAGTCTATTTATAGTTAATGTGAACCGGTTATTTGATAACTTGATGTGAAGGCCAACTATCTTGTTGGAGAACTTCAAATTTATACCCTTTAGCTTTGCCAAAATCAATAATGCGTTGAACTGCATCAACGTAAGTTTGTTTAGTGTCATGCATCAAGACAACGTTTCTAGTGTGTGGAATCAATGTAGTGGTGACACAATTATATGGTTGGTCGGCATTGGTTTGAACTGAGCCGTCGCCTGCACCAATATTCCAATCAAAATATTGATAGCCTTTAGCAGTTAACTTCGGCAAAATGGAATGCATGATTCCAGGTGAATAATTAGCACTCACTGTGTTAGAACTACCACCAGGAACACGTACCATCATGGATTTTTGACCGGTAATTCGTTTGACGCGGTCACTAATTTGCTTTAAGTCATCAAAATAGGCATCCACTGAAGAATAGACTAACGAATAGTTATGCGTCATAGTGTGTAATCCAATTTGATATCCTTAATCATGCTCGCGCTTAATTAAATCATCAGATTCATAACCAGTAACAAAAAAAGTAGCTTTCACATCATTAGCTTTCAAAATATCGAGTAGCTGCGCAGTAGTAGTATCGCTTGGCCCATCGTCAAAAGTTAAATAAATAACATTATCATTTCCATCATCTGATGAACTTGACGAACTGCTTGATGAACTACTACTTGATGTTGCTGCTTGTTTAGAGCTACTTTTAGTACTGTTCTTTGAAGTGCTTGTTTCTTTAGCTGACTTGTTAGTATTTGTCGTAGTGGCAAATGCAACTGCCGCAAAACATAATATTAACGCCCCAATTAATCCCAATAAAATATTTTTCCTCATATTCCCAATTGATACTCCATCCCAAGATATTATCGATTTCTATTTAAAAATAAATAGTGTTGACCAAAATTATTGTACCGTAATATTAGGGCTGTGCACTAGTAAAATATACCGTGATGTGAACTACTCCGGGAATAAATTCCCGGGTTTCTAGGAACACCGCATACTTGCCTATCACTCTTTGAATGATACGTAGAGGTTACGGCTTTTTACTAAGGGCTGTTC
>NZ_BJEB01000053.1 GCF_005405445.1 Paucilactobacillus nenjiangensis | reverse complement strand
TAAATTAAGTGTTAAAGAATATGAAGACCCTTTTAAGGGTTCCAGGTAAGTAATAACGTCGCCACTTAAAGTGGCGGTAAAAGTGACAAATGCATTCAATTGGCTTTGATGAAATAAAAAGCCAGCGCCTTGAGACGCTGGCAAGTACATAGGGCTTATAGCCCATGAACAAACCACCCGTTTTACGGGCGGTTATGATTTTGACTATTTAACGTTTTTAGGTAAATGGTTTTACTTGTGAACGTATCAACTTGTAAAAGATTATATCAGTTGATAAGCAGAAGTTCACAAACCATGTCGTATTTAAGTGGCTCTAGTATTATTTCCGAATTTTTTTAAAAAATCTAAAAAATTCCGAACTATCAAATAACGTTATTGTATTACCTTTTGTCGCTTATGGCGTTAAATTATAAACAAGGGTTATCAAATATTATTACTTGATAATCAAAAGGCGTAATATATATGCGATTCGATATTTTTGGGGAACATCTTGGGGAAGATGTATATCGGATGAAAAGAAAGTTATTTCTTTCACATAGTGTTACGTTTTGAATCATCTTTTGAGGAACCAACTGCGGTTGGTAAGATATTTATAAGACTGAACTTCAGTCGGTGTTGGTGGATTCTGATTTCAGAATCTTTTTTTTTGCCCAAATTTACATATCCCATCCCATCGCGAAATGATATTTGATATACTTAGAAAGACGAGAAGGGCGAGTGAAATATGGAAGATATTCAAAAATTAATTGAAAAGCATCAGTATTTTGGACGGGCAGGAACGGCGTTGATTTATGCCACGCTAGTTTCAATTGCGGTTAATTTTTTTTGGACGCCGGGACATATTTATTCTTCCGGAGTAACCGGGGTGGCTCAATTAATTAATACCTTAACTGGTCGGTATGCACCATTTCAATTGAGCACTGCCTTAATGTTATTTATATTAAATGTGCCATTGTTTATTCTGGCTTGGATTAAAATAGGAAAACAGTTTACGTTTTTTACAATTTTATCAGTCGCCTTAGCAAGTATCATGATGAACACCCTACATCCAATTGTGATTACCCATGATCCATTAGTTTGTGCAATTTTTGGTGGAGCAATCAATGGCTTGGGAACTGGGCTGGCGTTAAGATATGGTCTGTCTACCGGGGGCTTAGATATTATCGGTCTCACTTTGCGAAAAAAGACTGGTGCCAAAATGGGGACGATTAACATGGCCTTTAATTTCTTCATTGTTGTCGCAGCCGGGTTTGTCTTTGGCTGGCCCTACGCGCTGTATTCTGCCTTAGGGCTAGTCGTGAATGCCTGGGTCATGGACATGGTCTATACGCGTCAACAATTGCTACAGATTTTAATTGTCACTGGACGACCAAAATCAGTCACTGACAGCATTCAAAATCATCTTCGTCGTGGGAT
Organism: Paucilactobacillus nenjiangensis; assembly: GCF_005405445.1. Classification (GTDB taxonomy): domain Bacteria; phylum Bacillota; class Bacilli; order Lactobacillales; family Lactobacillaceae; genus Paucilactobacillus; species Paucilactobacillus nenjiangensis. Next base: position 14,138 of record NZ_BJEB01000053.1, on the reverse strand, counting down.
TACGATTGTCCATCACGCAGAAGGTGCTTATAAACATGATGAAAAAGCATTATTAATCACCGTCATCTCAAGATATGAAATGTACGAATTACAAGAAGCTATGGAAGAATCCGACCCACACGCTTTCGTCTCCGTCACTGAAATCAAACAAGTAATGGGACACTTTTATGAACCGGAGCTATAATATAGTGCTTTTTTCACCGGGCAGCACACGAGGATTAACAAAGACAGCTATATTTCGAATTTTGAAATTAGCTGACAAAGTTAAACGTAGTGGGTTGGTGATAAAAGCCAGATTGAAAGATGCAGTGATACATCTCGTTCAGCTGAGCACTAATGAAGGCAGTATAATTTCGGTATGTGAAATTAACTGACAAGATTAGGCGAAGAGAGTTGAGATGTGGAGCGTGATTAAGCTCAGTGGGTTGGTGATAAAAGCCGGATTGAAAGATGCTGTGATACATCTCGTTCAGCTCATGAGCACTAATGAAGGCAGTGTAATTTCGGTATGTGAAATTAACTGACAAGATTAGGCGCACATCGGTTATCTTACCTAATTACAAATGATGTGTATTGCAGCAATATTTGGAATATACTTATTTATGTGGAAATAAACGAATTTATTTTATCTAAGTGGAGGAATATTATATGTTAATTGGATCTCATGTAGGATTTAAAGCACCAAAAATGTTATTAGGCTCAGCGGAAGAAGCAGTCAGTTATGGTTCTTCTACGTTTATGCTTTATACAGGTGCACCACAAAATACGCGTCGCAAACCTTTAGAAGAATTAAATATTGAAAATGGTACTGCGTATATTAAAGAACACAATTTAACTAATATCGTGGTTCATGCTCCATATATTGTTAACTTAGCTAATCCCACTAAGCCTGATAAATTTGCCTTTGGTGTTGAATTTTTGACGGAAGAAGTACGCCGTTCAGCTGCTCTAGGAGCGACAGAAATCACTTTGCATCCAGGTTCGCACGTAGGAGCTGGTGAAGAGGCTGGAATTGAATCGTTAGTAAAAGGGCTCAATGAGGTCCTAACGTCTAATGACGGCCCTCAAATTGCGATTGAAACGATGGCCGGTAAAGGAAACGAAGTCGGAATCACATTTGAACAAATTGCCAAAATGATTGATGGAATTACTTACAATGACAGGGTCGCGGTGACATTTGATACTTGTCACACGAGTGATGCTGGATATAACATCAAAGATGATTTTGATGGTGTGTTAAATGAATTTGATCATATTATTGGTGTCGATCGATTGAAGGTCTTGCATTTAAATGATTCAAAGAACCCACAAGGTAGTCATAAAGACCGTCATGCGAATATCGGTATGGGTCATATTGGCTTTGATGCTTTAAATCATATTGCACATCATCCACAATTAGAGAATGTACCCAAAATTTTAGAAACACCTTATGTTCCAGTAGACGATAAAAACAAGGTTGCACCTTATAAAGAAGAAATTGCGATGATTAAGGCGGGTCAGTTTAATGAAAAGTTCATAGATGAAATCGTTAACAACGCTAAATAATCAGAGATTGTCAAAAAAGATTGAAATATAATGCAATGTAATGTTGACTGATAATTTATATTTATGTATAATATTTTTGACGGTAAAACTGAAAAAGCAGTTTACAGTGTAATCTTAAGCTCGGAGGGAGGGAATTCATATGGCAAAAACAGTCGTTCGCAAGAATGAATCTCTTGATGACGCTCTTCGACGCTTCAAACGTACGGTTTCAAAAAACGGTACGCTACAAGAATATCGTAAACGTGAATTTTACGAAAAGCCTAGTGTTAAGCGTAAGTTGAAATCAGAAGCGGCACGGAAACGTAAGAACAAGAAGCGCTTCTAGTCGTTGATGCTCCTGAGTCGAATGTTATACATTCGGACGGGGGCATTTTCTTTTTGGAGAAATAAATTTATAATAGAATTAATCAAATATATTTGGAGGAATTTAACATGAGTTTATTAGAAACTTTACAATCAGATATGAAGACTGCTATGAAGGCTAAGGACAAAGATACCTTAAGTGTTGTTCGGATGCTTAAAGCTGCAGCTATGAACGAACAAATTAACGTTGGACATGACTTAACTGAAGAAGAAGAACTTTCTGTATTGTCACGTGAATTAAAGCAACGTAAAGATTCATTGGCTGAATTTGAAAAAGCTGATCGTGATGACTTAGTGGAACACACTAAGATGGAAATCGAAGTTGTTGAAAAATATATGCCAGCTCAATTGACTGATGAAGAAGTAAAGCAAATCATTGCTGACACAGTTAAAGAAGTTGGTGCTGACAGCAAAGCTGACTTTGGTAAAGTGATGGGTGCCGTAATGCCTAAACTTAAAGGCCAAGCAGATGGTAAGTTAGTTAATCAAACAGTTAAAGACTTATTAGCATAAAGTTGTTGATTTACATGAATTTGTGTTAATATTTTAGCTGATGTTAGTGGTGTGAACGCCACACTTTATCGTTTGATTACTTAAACTAACAGTTAGTATTTAAATTAAAACTGAGATATTTTTAATGTCTTGGTTGCACAATTAAAGGAGACGCTTGTTTGACTGAAGAATCTGCAAGTTACGAAAGAACATTTCATGTGAGTAATCCTGAAACGGAAGTCGGCCTGTTAGGCACACAAGATAAATTTGTGGCACTTCTAGAAGAGGGAATGGGTGTATCCATTAATCCATTTGGAGAAGATTTGAAAATCAGCGGTGATGAATTTGCCGTTGAAAAAACATTACAAATATTAAAAAAATTAACTGAATTGATTGGTCACGGTATTCGTCTTGGTAGTACAGATATCGTGAGCGCCATGAAAATGGCTGATCGCGGCACACTGGAATATTTCACGGATTTATATAATGAAGTGATTATCAAAGATCGCCAAGGTCGGTCTATTCGTGTGAAAAATTATGGTCAACGTCAATACATTAAAGCAATGCAAGAAAATGATGTGACCTTTGGAATTGGACCTGCCGGAACCGGTAAAACTTTCCTTGCGGTCGCCATGGCTGTTGCAGCGTTGAAAAAGGGCGATGTTGAAAAAATTATTTTGACTCGTCCCGCCGTTGAAGCTGGAGAGAGCTTAGGTTTTCTTCCTGGTGACTTAAAAGAAAAGGTTGATCCATACCTACGACCAATTTATGACGCGTTATATCAAATTTTAGGTGCTGACCACACGAATCGCTTAATGGATCGCGAAGTTATTGAAATCGCACCATTGGCATATATGCGTGGACGTACCCTAGATGGCGCATTTGTCATTTTGGATGAAGCACAAAATACCACTAATGCCCAAATGAAGATGTTTTTAACTCGTTTGGGATTTGGTTCTAAAATGGTAGTTAATGGTGATATTTCGCAAATTGATTTACCAAACGGTGCTCGCAGTGGGCTAGTGAGTGCACAACGTATTCTACAAAATATCAAACGAATTGAATTTGTCACGTTCAATGCTGATGATGTTGTCCGTCATCCTGTTGTTGCAAGTATTGTTAATGCGTACGACAAAGCCGATGAAGAAAAGCGAGCAAAATAATGGATTTAGAAATTTACAACCAAACCACTGGCAAAGGCGTTACAGATGATCAACTTAAGTTAGTTGAAAACATCTTGCAATACGCTGGTGAATACATTAAATTAAACGATAATACTGAAATGTCAGTCACGTTTGTCAATAATGACCGCATTCAAGAGATTAACAAAGAATATCGTGGTGTTGATAGGGCAACTGATGTGATTAGCTTTGCGATTGAAGATTCTTCCGAAGAAGATTTCCCAATTATTATCAGTGATGAAATGGAAGCAGAAATTCCTGACAATATTGGTGATATCTTTGTTTCGATTGATAAGGTTTCAGAACAGGCTAAATTTTTAGGACATTCAGATGATCGTGAGTTAGGCTTTCTTGTGGTTCATGGATTTTTACATTTAAATGGGTATGATCACCAAACTCAAGAAGATGAAGATGAAATGTTTACATTACAGAGGGATATTTTAGATGCATATGGACTCAAAAGATAAGCACCAGACAACTAAAAATAACCGACTAATTCAGGCGATGCGCCACGCAAGTGTGGGCGTATGGTCTGTTTTACGTCATGAACGAAACATGCGCATCCATATTGTTCTGGGCATTATTGCTGTTTTTCTAGGGATTTTATTGCAAATCAGTATCCTGGAATGGCTGTGGATTATTTTAGCAATTTTCTTTGTGATGATTAGTGAATTTGCTAATACAGTTGCTGAAGCACTAACAGATTTAATCGTTAAGAATAATTATGATCCAATTGCCAAACGTATCAAAGATGTCTCAGCCGGAAGCGTGTTAATGTCAGCTATTTTTGCTGTCATCGTTGGTGCACTAATCTTCCTACCCAAAATATTTTAGTAATTAACAAGAAAGAGTGAAAATTCATGGATAACCCCAATTTCAAATCAGGTTTTGTGGCCATTATTGGTCGTCCAAATGTTGGTAAGTCAACATTATTAAATCAAGTACTAGGCCAAAAAATCGCCATTATGAGTGATGTGGCCCAAACCACACGTAACAAGATTCAAGGTATTTACACCACCGACGAAGAACAGATTGTCTTCATTGACACCCCTGGGGTACATAAACCTCAAACTCAACTTGGTGATTTTATGGAAAAGTCTGCGATGTCAGCTTCAGATGAAGTTGATGCAGTCTTGTTTTTGGTGAATGCCGAAGAAAAACGTGGCGCAGGTGATAACTTCATCATCGATCGATTAAAAACCGTTAAGCAACCAGTTTTCTTGGTCATCAATAAGATTGATGCCATCCATCCTGATAAGTTGCTCCAAGTAATTGATCAATATAAAGATGCGCAAGTACATTGGCAAGAAGTTATTCCAATATCTGCCTTAAATGGAAATAATGTTGACGAACTACTTAACGAATTAACTAAATTATTACCTAACGGACCTCAATATTATCCAGAAGATCAAATGAGTGATCATCCGGAACGTTTTGTGGTCGCTGAATTAATTCGTGAAAAAATCTTTGAATTAACTCAAGAAGAAGTGCCACATTCTGTTGCGATTGATATTGAAAAGATTGAACGTGTCAATGATCAAAAGATTCAAATTCAAGCAACTATCATTGTGGAACGTCCTGGCCAAAAAGGTATCATTATTGGTAAGGGTGGTAAGATGATTAAAGATATCGGGATTCGTGCACGTAAAGATATCGAAGCATTGATGGGTGACCGCGTAAACCTCAAACTCTTTGTTAAAGTAGTTGAAGGCTGGCGTGACAAACCAACTATGCTTAAAGAATTTGGATATAAGAAAAAAGATTATTAAAACAGTGTGCGACAGCTAACGGGTGACCATGAGCATAGCGAAAAATATTGTATATACGATTTTTGTATGTACAATATTTAAGGCTAGGCGGAGTGGCCAGTTGGCTGGATCACAACTCAGACAAATAACTTAGGTATCGTTCAAAGGTGGTGGTTAACATGGCAACTAATCAGGAATTCAACGGGATTATCATGTACCGCCGTGATTATAAAGAACGAGATTTATTAGTTAAAATTCTCACTGATCAAATCGGCAAAACCATGTTCATGGTTAAAGATGCCAAAAAGCGAGGTTCACGCATTGGGCCTGCCGTGTTGCCAAATACTCATGGTCGATATGTTGGTACGTTAAATCAAACCGGGATGAGCTTTATCAATGCCGTGTTAGATGCCGAACAATACTTTAATATAGCGCAAGACATTTTTAAAAATGCTTATGCTACTTATATTTTGGCGTTACTAGATAGTGCTTATCAGGATAACCAACCACTGGGTCACTGGTTTGATACGATTTCAAACGCACTCACTTTAATAGATGAAGGTGATGACGAGCAAATCATTGCTAATATTGTTGAAGTGCAGTTGCTGGCGGCATTTGGTGTGCAACCAGAATGGCGATATTGTGCGATTTGTGGTCGTGATGATTTACCATTTGATTATTCGATGAAATACAATGGCTTAATTTGTCAGCAACATTTTCAGATGGATGAACACCGATTGCATGTTGATCAAAAAACCATCTTTTTCTTGCGACGCTTTTCCGTTATTAAGATGGAGCAAATTAATCATGTTAATGTCAGTGAAGAGACCAAAAAACATTTGCGCACGGTGATTGATCAAATTTATGATGAATCCGTCGGGTTGAAATTAAAAAGCAAAAAATTTATTGATGAAATGGGTTCCTGGAGTGACAAGTTAACCTTGAAGCCCCGGACAGATATTGACAAGAACGAGTGAGTCAACTATCATAATACTTATATAAATATTCAATGATGACGAAGAATAAATGGATAACAAGTAACAGCGATGCTGAGTAAGTGAAAGTCAGCAATGTCTATCCTCGGCACTTTATCAGTTGAAATGTAACTAAGCTGTTTTGCGTGAAGCAAAAAAGCAGGGTGGAACCGCGAATAAAATCGTCCCTGTAAAGACTATTTCTATACCTATAGTCTTTACAGGTTTTTTTGTTTGTAAAAATTAAAAATATGGCACAGAAGGGATTGGATGAAATGACAGAAAAATTAGCTGTACAAGATATCATCTTAAAATTACAAAATTATTGGGCAAGTCAAGGTTGTATGTTAATGCAAGCCTATGATACGGAAAAAGGGGCCGGGACTATGAGTCCTTATACTTTTTTACGTGCGATTGGACCTGAACCTTGGAACGCCGCTTACGTGGAACCATCACGTCGTCCAGCTGATGGTCGCTATGGTGACAATCCGAATCGTTTGTATCAACACCATCAATTTCAAGTAATTATGAAACCTTCTCCTGATAACATTCAAGAACTGTACTTAAATAGTTTACGGGAACTCGGAATTGAACCACTTGAACATGATATTCGGTTTGTTGAAGACAACTGGGAAAATCCTTCGATGGGTTGTGCTGGTGTTGGTTGGGAAGTTTGGCTTGATGGCATGGAAGTTACTCAATTTACTTATTTCCAAGTAGTTGGTGGCTTGACCATGGATCCCGTAGCTGCCGAAGTAACTTACGGACTAGAACGCCTTTCTCAATACATCCAAGACGTAAACAATGTGTTTGATCTAGAATGGGCCGATGGCGTGCTATATGGCGACATTTTCAAAGAGCCCGAATATGAACATTCTAAGTATTCCTTTGAAGAAAGTAACCAAGAAATGTTACTGAAATTCTTTGAAGAATATGAAAAGGAAGCTACTCGTTTAATTGCGGATGGATTAGTTCATCCTGCCTATGATTACGTTTTGAAATGTAGTCATGCCTTCAACTTACTTGATGCTCGAGGAGCTGTATCAGTGACGGAACGTGCCGGCTATTTAGCTCGAATTCGTAATATGGCTCGTTCAATTGCACGGGCATTTGTGGCCGAACGTAAGAAGTTAGGTTTCCCACTCATTAAAGATGAAGCGCAAAGACAAGCATTATTAGCAGATGAAGAGGAGGCAAAGTAAGATGTCACATACATTTTTATTAGAAATTGGCGTTGAAGAAATGCCTGCTCATGTAGTTAGCCCAAGTATCAAACAATTAGACAAACGCGTTCGTGATTACTTAAAAGAACAACGGATTAGTTTTGATGATATTCAAGAATTTGCCACACCGCGACGTATGGCACTGTTAATCAGTGGTTTAGCTGATAAGCAACCAGATATCGATGAAGAAGTTAAAGGCCCCGCTAAAAAAATCGCGCAAGATGCTGAAGGCAACTGGTCAAAAGCCGCTATCGGCTTCACACGTGGTCAAGGGGTTACAGTAGATGATATTACCTTTAAAGAACTTAAAGGTGTTGAATATGTCTATGTTGATAAGCATGTGGCCGGTCAATCTGTGAACGACATTTTAACGGGATTAAATGATGTCATTATGGCGATGAATTTCCCAACCATGATGAAATGGTCGACTCATAAATTTGAATTTGTTCGTCCTATCAAGTGGTTAGTTGCATTGTTAGATGATCAAGTAATTCCATTTTCAATTTTAGATGTAACCACAGGTCGGCAAACGTTTGGCCATCGTTTCTTAGGTGGCACGGTGGAATTATCAACAGCCACTGATTACGAAGCTGCTTTGGAAGACGAATATGTGATTGCGAACCAAGACAAACGTAAGGGATTGATTCGGGACCAAATTACGCAAATTGCTGACGAACATCAATGGGTTGTTGATATCGACGAAGACTTGCTAGAAGAAGTTAACAATCTCGTTGAATGGCCAACCGCCTTTAATGGTGGTTTTGATGAACAGTACTTAGTGTTACCTGATGAAGTCTTAATCACTTCAATGAAAGAACACCAACGCTTCTTCTATGCCCGTGACCAAGCTGGCAAGTTGTTGCCTGATTTCATTTCGGTTCGGAATGGAAATGCAGAACATCTGGCCAACGTGGCGCGAGGTAATGAACGAGTACTCACTGCCCGTTTGGAAGACGCTAAATTCTTCTATGAAGAAGACCAACAAGTTACAATTGAGCAATACGTGGAACGCTTGAAGAATGTCGCTTTCCATGACAAAATTGGCTCAATGTATGAAAAAATGCAACGTGTAACAGTCTTAGCTCAATTAATTGGGACTAAATTAGGCTTTACCGCTGCTGAACTGACTGATTTAAAGCGAGCCAGTGAAATTTACAAGTTTGATTTAACTACCGGGATGGTGGGCGAATTTGCTGAATTGCAAGGGGTCATGGGAGAAAAATACGCCTTATTAAATGGCGAAAATGCCGCCGTGGCACGAGCAGTTCGTGAACACTACATGCCAATTTCAGCTGAAGGCGCATTGCCTGATTCTAAAGTTGGCTCGGTATTGGCCTTGGCCGATAAACTCGAAAGTATCTTGAGCTTCTTCTCTGTAGGAATGATTCCAAGTGGTTCAAATGATCCATATGCCCTGAGACGTCAAGCTTATGGAATTGTGCGGATTGTGGCTGACAAGCAGTGGCACCTTGACTTATTGGACATTGAACCAGAGTTAGTCACTGCCATGACTGCAGCTGGGGTCAATCCAGCCTTTGACATGACTAAAGTGACTTCAGATGTGCACTCATTTATCTCTGAACGGATTCGCTTAGCATTAGATGGCAAGAAATATCGCCATGATATCGTCGAAACGGCCATTTCTGGTAAACAAAACGATATTGTTAACGTGATGGAAGCCGCCGCTACGTTGGATGCCCACAAAGATGATGCCAACTTTAAGGATTCAATTGAAGCCTTAACCCGGGTCTTGCGGATTGCTGATAAAAATGACGCTGATGCGAATTTAGCTGTGGATGCTGCTTTATTCCAAGCTCCATCTGAACAACAATTATTGGATCAAGTGACTGCCATTGAAACCAAGCCAGCTGAGACAATTGACGGCTTATATCAACAACTTGCAGGTCTTCAACCAACTATTGCGCAGTACTTTGAAGACAATATGATTATGGACAAAGATGAACAAGTTAAGAACAACCGTCTTCACCAATTAACACGGATTGCGCAGTTAACTGAAGAACTCGGTAACTTGAATGAACTAATCGTCAAATAAGTTCTGGGAACTTGACAAACATGTATGCCAAATGCTTCCTGATTGACAATTTTTGTATTTGCGTTAAGATATATATTGAATAATTATGTAGATTAGTAGTCGCGTTCCGATTGAACGCGGCTATTCGCAACTTTAAGGTAGAAATGAGGGGTTTGGATGGCAACCAGAATTCCTGAGGAAGTAATTGATCAAGTCCGTAGCTCCGTTAATATTGCGGATGTGATTGGTCAATACGTCCAATTGAAAAAGTCGGGCAAAAACCTATTTGGAGTTTGCCCGTTTCATGATGAAAAGACAGGTTCTTTTTCAGTCAATGAAGAAAAACAGATTTTTCATTGTTTCAGTTGTGGCCGTGGTGGGAATGTCTTCAAGTTCTTTATGGAACTGGAAAATATCTCCTTTCCAGAAGCGGTGATTAAAGTCGCAGAGGATGCTCATATTGATTTACCTAATGAGTATCAAACGAAAGAATATGTGTCTGAAAATTCACAAAATTCGTTGTCTGGACAACTAATCAATTTACACGAACAAGCAGCAAATTTGTATCATCATATTTTAAAAAATACTCAAGCCGGTCAGCAAGCATTGGAATACCTCCATCATCGGGGGATGAATGATGCGACGATTGATCAGTTTGGAATTGGCTTTGCGCCGGAGCAACGGTTACTCTATCCATTTTTTGATGAGAAAAAGGTAGATTATCAATTACTTCGTCAAACTGGATTATTCGCTGAGGACCAATCCGGACAGTTACATGACCGGTTCTTTGGTCGGGTGATGTTTCCAATTAAAAATCCGAATGGTAAAGTTATCGCCTTTTCGGGTCGGTTGTTAAGTACTGAAAACACGGACATGCCCAAATATTTGAATAGTCCGGAAACGGAGATCTTCAATAAACGGCGAACCTTGTTTAATTTTGATGTCGCCCGAAAAAGTGTACGTCAATCACGACGAATTATTTTGTTTGAAGGTTTTATGGATGTCATTGCGGCCACTCGTGCAGGTGTTACTTGTGGTGTGGCTTCCATGGGAACAAGTTTAACTGAAGAACAGATTAATATGATGGAACGAGTCACGTCCGAAATTGATGTCTGTTATGACGGGGATGATGCGGGGCAAAATGCCACGAACCGTGCTTTGTCGATTATTAGCGAGCAGAGTCAAAAGCTTAAGTTAAACGTGGTCAGTATGCCGGCCGGGATTGATCCGGATGAGTATATTCAAGAGTATGGTGAAGACAAATTAGCCGAGTGGCTTGATAATGCCAAGCAAACCCCAGTTGCCTTTCAAATGAATTATTTGAAGCGCAATTTGAATGTTGATAATGAAGTTGATCAACTAAGCTATCTGCATTCTATTTTGAAGGTGATTGCAAATGTGCCAGATTCACTCGAACAAGATGTGTATCTCAACCAACTTGTGACCCAATTTAACTTGGACAAACAGACCTTACAAGGCCAGTTACAAGAGATTCGCCGTCAGAATCAATCACAAAATACTGTTGAAGTTCGTCGAGATAATGTTCGACGAGAAGCACAACCTGTGATTCAACATGATGTTGAAATTCTGGATCAAACGAAGCGCGCAGAACGAATGTTGCTGAGATTGATGTTACATGACCATGATGTTTGGTATTATGTTAAAGGTAAAGAAAATTTCTATTTTGCTCATGAATCGTTTCAAACATTGTATCTACTCGCGCAAAGTTACTTTTCAATACATGACGTCTATGCCGCCAATGAATTCTTTGACTACATTGACGATGAGAAGCTACAACGTTTGATGATTGACTTAGAAGAAATTGAAGCCAATGACGAGGTTAGCATGGCAGCCGTTGATGATTATATCAATGTGATTGTCCAGAAGACACCGTTGAAGCAGTTGATTTCGGAAAAGAAAGCCCAATTAAAAGAAGCCACTAAATTTGGTAATAAAGATTTAGAAGAATCACTCACAATCGAAGTAATTAATTTAATGAGACAGCAACAAGAACAACTACAAAGTGGGGGAAAATAATTAATGGAAAAGAAAAAAGAAGAAAAAATTATTTCAAACTTGGAAGATTTCGATCAAAAGAAATATGACGCTGCAGTTGGTAAGTTAATCCGTGACTTTAAAAAAGACAAAGAAATCAAGTATGATGATTTAACTGACAAAATTGCGACACCTTTTGGCTTAGTTGAAGATGGTATGGAAAACTTAATTTCTAACATTGAAGATGCTGGAATTAGTGTTGTCGATGAAAATGGTGATCCAGATCTACGTGCCCTCAAGACCGAAAAAGAAATTTCAAGCAAAGAATTAAAAGACACTTCTGCACCAACTGGGATTAAGATTAATGATCCTGTCCGGATGTATTTGAAAGAAATCGGTCGTGTTAACTTGTTGAAAGCTGACGAAGAAGTTAAGTTAGCTGAACGAATTGAAGCCGGTGATGAAGAAGCTAAGCAAGAACTTGCTGAAGCTAACTTACGTTTGGTGGTTTCGATTGCTAAACGTTATGTTGGACGTGGGATGCAATTCCTTGATCTAATCCAAGAAGGTAACATGGGCTTGATGAAGGCCGTTGAAAAGTTTGATTACCGTAAAGGTTTCAAATTCTCAACTTATGCTACTTGGTGGATTCGTCAAGCGATTACGCGTGCGATTGCCGATCAAGCTCGAACAATTCGGATTCCAGTTCATATGGTGGAAACCATTAACAAATTAATTCGGATTCAACGTCAATTACTTCAAGATTTAGGTCGCGAACCTACACCTGAAGAAATTGGTGCCGAAATGGATATGCCAACTGAAAAAGTTCGTGAAATCTTGAAGATTGCTCAAGAACCAGTTTCATTGGAAACACCAATTGGTGAAGAGGACGATTCACATTTGGGTGATTTCATTGAAGATCAAGACGCTACCAGTCCAGCTGACCATGCGGCATATGAATTGCTAAAAGAACAACTTGAAAACGTGCTTGATACCTTGACTGATCGTGAAGAAAACGTGCTTCGTCTACGTTTCGGATTAGATGATGGTCGGACACGGACACTTGAAGAAGTGGGTAAAGTATTTGGTGTTACTCGTGAACGGATTCGTCAAATTGAAGCCAAAGCACTTCGTAAGCTTCGCCATCCATCACGTTCAAAACAATTAAAAGATTTCCTAGAATAATAACAACTTGTTATATACAACTAATCTAAAGAATGGTCCTCAAAGGATTATTCTTTTTATTTTTGCATTTATTTGTATAATACAACTAATTTTTTAATGGTATAATTTTAGAATTGACGAAAAGAAAGTGGTATAAAAATGGATGTATATTTGAAACAGGCAATCATGCACGTGATTGATCGTGGGTTCGGTGATCCTGTATTTTCACAGGTTAATTTGGACTTAACTAACATTAATATTCGCGAATATTTAGAGAAGAAAATTGAAAAGCTTGTATCGGCACAGTCGAAGACGGGGATGCTGGTTGCTGATTCAAAGATGGCACAACTCGTTAAAGGTGCGGCTGATAACTTTGAAGAAGTTAGTAAAGAGATAGCTGAACAATGGTTTAACATTTATAAACAAAGTGAAGATGCACCAAGTGCGGATGTCTTTGTAGTTTTGTATGAAGATGATGCTCAACCATACGTTGCGATGTTAAAGGTAGATTATCATCAAGGGTTCACACATCTGATTGGTGATCAAGATGGTAAATTATCAAATGAACTCATCATCCATCAGTCAATTTTATCTGGTAAAACAACAAAAGCAGATGAAGGATTCAGTGTAAATGTTGATGAGTTAACCTATCAGTTAATGGAGAAAAAGTATAGTTTTTCGGGTGACAAAATGGAGTATCTTTCAACCAAAGTGATTGAAAGTGCGCCAATTCCATCACTTGAGCAAAACGTCAAAACTGTGAAAAAAGTGGCAGAAAAAGTTGCTAAACAGTATGATGTACCGAAGTTTGAAGTTGTTAATCAAGTAAAAGAAGCGGTTCAAGAATCAATTGAACAAGAACAAGCAATTGATACGGGAGTCATTTCAAAACACATTTTTAAGGATAATATTTCTGCTCAAACCGAATTCAATGATAGTATCGCAGAAGAGGTAGAAGCCCCTAAGATGCCCGTTTCAAAAGCCGTGCAAGAAATTGCGACGAAGAAATATGGAAAACAAAAATTGAAACTTTCCAATGGTATTGAATTAACGGTGCCGTTAGATGTTTATCAAAATCCGGATTTGATTGAATTTCAAAACCATCCTGATGGTACAATTTCTGTGATGATCAAGAACGTGGAAAAAGTCATTAGTAAGTTATAAATAAGTGCTTAATGAGTCGGGTAGCCTCGGAGCATTTACGAAAAACAATTAATTGTTGGTGTTTTGTGACAACATTGATTTGTTTAAGTAAAGTGACGAGGTTGACGAGTTAAGCCGGATAGCAAAAGGTTTTTTGAGTCGATAAGCTTCCGAGCAATACTCAAAATCAGTTTAATGAATAAGTGGCTGGGAAAAAACTAACCAGCTATAGAAAAATCGACCAAGAATTCTATAATTAATAGAATTTTTGGTCGGTT
>NZ_BJEB01000052.1 GCF_005405445.1 Paucilactobacillus nenjiangensis | reverse complement strand
GCCGTATACGGAACCGTACGTACGGTGGTGTGAGAGGTCGGTAGCTGAACTAATCAACTGCCTCCTACTCGATTGGGTTACTTTCGTTTCTTATAAATTACTACTCCGGCAAGACTGATAATAGTAATCGTACTGATTACGATGCCAGTCATCAAATAAGGAGAGCGGTAGTAGAATACAACTTTATGGTGACCTTTTGTGATGTCAGCGGCCATAAATGTTTTGATAACTTTGGTGGTTTTAACTTTTTTACCATCAATTTTGATATGCCAGCCCTTTGAATACGGAATCGTGGTCATCAAAACTTGATTCTTTTTCTTGATGTCGATATTTCCCGTAATCTTGGTGTTGGAATGACTCGTAATCTTTAAATCTTGTGATTTGAGTGATTGATTCAATTGCTTGAAGTAAGTTTGATTCAGGCGATATAAACTGACGTTTTGTAACCAGATACTTTGTTTAGCCAGCTTAATCGTAAACGTGATTGGTTTATCTTTTTGTTGAGATGCAACGTTAATCACGATGGTGTGCCGATAGGTGGGATACTGTTTCAATTCCTTCCCATTCAAATAAAAGGTTGCTGAGTCGGAGTCAAGAGCGGAACCTAGCGTTAGGTAGTACGAATCGTTTGTTTTGGGCGTGAATTTTAATTTCACTTCAGCCGGTTCAAGGACTTGTTTGCGAGTCAGCATGGAACCAGTAATTTGAGTAACGGTTGGTAAATTGACGAACGTCACATTATCAAAGTTCTGAACATCAAATAATAAAGTGGCCGACTTATCTCCAGACAAAACTTTATAGAGTTCAGATTGATACATGATTGGATCTTTAGTCTTCAACACTAAGCTCTTAATTGCTTTTGAAGCACCAAAGGCAATCGATAGCGCGGATTTATTTTTATAAGTTTTGGTTAGAGTATCACTGGAAACTTCTTTTTGTCGATTTAAGTCGGGTTTGTTAGAGACCTCAGGTAATGAACTGACAGTTTTAGTCTTCCCTGACAGATTAGTGACTGTCTTTGAGGTCATAAAGTACTGCATCGACAATAATGAATCTGTAACTTGAGTCCCATTAGTATACGTGACAAAGCCATCACCGTCAGGTTGACCAATCGAGCCCATAAATGCAGGAATTGATGGCTCCAATGTAGAACCAAAGTGCGAACCACTGTTATAATCACCTTGCATCGGATCGTCCTTGGTTCTGAGGAAGGTTTGACCTACTCGATAGAAGCCAGAATCAATTGATTTCAATTTTGAAGAGGTTTTATCAAGCTGCTTAGTGTAATTACCAAATTCCGATTGGCTGACATAACTAATATTATTCAGTGAAGTGAACGCATTAGTTGCTGATTCACCGAAGACAACCATCATAAATAATAGTTCATGTAAAAGTGGTGAGCCAGAACTCGGGACAATCATCCAAATTAATGAAATTGCACTAATCGCGACACTAAATGATAGCTCAACGTTGTTAATATATGTGATTTTATCTAAGTAATGGAATAAGAATGCATAGATGATAACAAGGAAAACTGTGACAATAATCAGACTATATGGTGACGGTTTAAAATCTTCATTTAATTGCTTAGCAGCTAAGTAAAGCATCCAAAATGAAAATAGGAATGAAAAACGGTAGGGATACCAAACTGGAAACTGTCCTGCGTGCCATAATAAATCTAATGGTTGCAGGAAGAACGAGCAAATAAAGAATATTGAGATTAATCCGGCCACAATTCGAGTTTTACGTGACCATCTTGAGTCAAAGATGAAGAGTAAAAAGGAAATGGTCAGTAACATACCAATAAAAATATTTGGCTGACCATCAGGCATTTGATCAAAGTTAAAGGATCCGGGAATTAATTTGGCCACCATGTTAAATGGAAAGTATTCAGTGCTCCATTTAATCGCGGTTTCGGTGTAGGTCCCTTTACTTTGAGACAGAGAGAAACCGACTGGTATTAAGAATGCAGCTGCAACCAAGACTGATGTTAAGCCGCTGATAGCATATCTAACGAAACTACGGATACTTTGTTTCAAATGTTGGTTTGATTCAAATAAGTGAAAAATCGTGAAGAGTACCGTAAAAATGGCCACCATCCATGCCATATAATAGTTATCAATCAGCAAGACCGTAAACCAAATGATGAAGGTCCATGGTTTCTGAGTATCCAATAATTTAATTAAGCCGTAAATGACTAATGGTAGCAAAATTAGTACGTCCAACCAAATCACGTTTAGCTGGTTGGCAATCATCCATCCCATCAAGGCGTACGATGTGGCAAAGGCGATCACTCGCCAGCTGGTTTGTAGCTTGAGCTTCATTAACATCCAAGCAAAGCTTAAACCGGACAATCCGTATTTCAGTAACGTAAGAATTAAAATGCCGCTAGAGAGTAGCTTGCCTGGAAAAAGCAAGATGATGACGTTTAATGGGCTCATCAGGTAGTAGGCAAAAATTCCAAGGGTATCGCCACCCAAGTCCTTTGCGAATGAATAGAAAAATGTCGAGGGATGGCTTAAAATGGTTGAGCGATAGTAAGAAAAGAAGTCAACATATTGTTGACCTAAATCGACGGTTAGAATCGTGCTAGAACCAAATGGTGCCATTCCCCGAAAGATAAAATAACCTGTCATTAATGCGAACGGAAATAAAAAACTTAAGATTAATAATAGCTTAGTAGTTGGTTTTGTAAAGCGAATACTTAATTTCAATATAATTTCCTCAATCTCATCTGTTGTGAATTATTAAATTTGCATAATAACACTGTTTTATATGCACAAGTTAATATAGAATAGAATATCATACGTTGCTCAATAAAATGACACGCAAACGGCATAATTTGTTAAAATAAGATTAATATGTCTGTCTGAAGGAGTATTAAACAAGTTGAAATTTTCAAAAAGAATCCGAAATATGTTTGGCAACACTAAAAAAAGACGTTCTTCGCAATCTGAAATTCCGTTCCGCCTGAATTTCTTAATGTGGACAGCGGGAATATTGCTTTTGATTTTGGCGGCCAGACTATTTTATATGCAAGTACTAAATGGTGCAACCTACACAGCAGAGGTTAATCGATCAGAAGTTTCCACCCAAACAGGAAGCGTGCAACGTGGGGCCATTTATGATTCAACTGGTAAGGTACTAGTTGGAAATGAAGCCCATCAAGCCATCACCTACACAAAAGGTGAAGATGACACGTCCACTGAGATTTATAAAACAGCTAAGACTCTCAGTAAGTATGTTTCAGTTTCAAAAACTAAATTAACGAAACGAAACAAGGCTGACTACTTGTTAGCTGACACGAAAAAATATAAGGAAATTACTGCTAAAATGTCAGGCACGTCTGGCTTAAGCGATGATGCTTTATACACTAAAGCCCTCAAGTATTTGTACTCTCATCCAGATGATTTTACATTAACTAATAAGCAAAAAAATGGAGCCATGATTTATGCTGACATGTCTGGTGCTTACTCATTATCAACGACTTACATCAAAGAAACTGGAGTAACCAGTACTGAAATTGCCCAAGTTGGTGAACACTTGAGTGAAATGTCAGGTGTGGCCATCGGGACTAGTTGGACGCGTAACTATCCTCAAGGGGATGCGATTCAATCATTGACTGGGACTGTTTCGACTCAAAAATCAGGATTGCCTAGTGATAAGGTCAATACACTCTTATCAGAAGGCTATTCTCGGAATGATAGTGTTGGTCAAAGTTATTTAGAATCTGAATATCAAGCTACGTTAGCTGGCTCTAAATCTCAAACTGAAGTTTCAAGCAGCGGTTCGGGGACAAGTTCTATTACCAAAGCTGTAGAGAAATATTCTGGTAAAAAAGGTGATAACTTAGTCTTAACTATCAATGCTAAGTTCCAAAATGAAGTTCAAGACATTGTTAAAACTGTTTACCAAACTGGTGCCATTAGTGATTCAACCGGTGCCTATGCGGTTGTTATGAACCCAAATACCGGGGCAATCTATGCTATGGCAGGGGTCGACCGAGATGTTGATACTGGTAAAATCACAGATGATCAAATTGGTTCCATCAATCATCCAATTACAATGGGGTCCGTTGTTAAGGGAGCTACTGTACTGGGTGCCATGATGGATGGGGTCATCTCACCAACCAATGATACTTTGACTGATCAGCCAATTAAGTTAGCCGGGACTGCCTCGAAGGCATCTTGGTTTAATAAATCTGGTTCAGCCAATATCACCTTGGATGCCTCAGACGCCCTTGAAGTTTCTTCTAACTCCTACATGATGCAACTTGCCATGAAAGAAGGAGGTTTCACTTATTCTTCTGGTGCTGGATTGGATATGCCAACAAGTATCTTCAGTAAATTGCGCGGTTACTTCAATCAATTCGGATTAGGTGTGAAGACCGGGATTGATTTGCCAGGTGAATCGGCCGGTTATACTGGGGTTGCCAGCCAGGCTGAAATTGGGAAGGCATTGGATTTGTCTTATGGTAACTACGATGCCTATACGGTTATGCAAATTGCACAATATGCTTCAACGATTGCCAATGGTGGCTATCGGATGAAGCCATACGTCGTCCAACAAATTCGTGGTACTAAGTCAAATGGGTCATTAGGTAAGGTTGAATCAACAACTCAACCAACTATTTTGGGCTCAATCAATGCGACGGCTGCCGAATGGAAAGTAGTTAAACAAGGAATGTACCAAGTGGTCCATGGTACGAACACTTATAAGACTGGTGGGGCGCTCTCAAGTATTTCACCATCGGTTGCTGCTAAGACAGGGACTGCCGAAACATTTTATGGCACGGCTGAGACCGAAACACTTAGTTTAATCTCGTACGCACCATATGATGATCCACAGGTAGTCGTGGCATTAGCCATCCCTGGACTAGGAACTTCTGGGGCATCAATTAATACCACAATGGCTAAACAAATTTACGAAGCTTACTGGAAAGATGTTCAATCTGACAGTGATTACAAGTAAATTATCACGAAATACTAGTCAAAGCCTTTTTAAAATGGTATAGTATCATAGTTAGGGTTTACCCAATTAATCAAAGAAAAAGTTTGGAGGTTTCCGACATGCGTGTTCATATTACACTAGAATGTACTGATTGCCACGAACGTAATTACTTATCAAGTAAGAATCGTCGTAACAATCCCGACCGTGTTGAATTTAAAAAATATTGCCCACGGGAACGTAAAGTTACATTACATCGCGAAACAAAATAATATTATTTATTCGGGATAAAATTTCGAGTCGTCGGCTAAAGCCGCGGCTCTTTTTTTTAATATTTTTGGTATTAAGAGGTGCGAAAATGGCTTCAAAAACAGAGATACGAGAAAAATATATCGGGCGAATGATGAAATTCACCGCACCGGACAGAACTGTTAATCAAGAAAAATTATATCAACAATTATTTCGCAGCTCTGAGTGGCAAAATGCGGCAACCATTGGGGTAACTCTGAGTTCACCAATGGAAGTCGATACAGCGCCAATTATTAAACAAGCTCAAAAAGAGGGGAAGATTGTTGGCATCCCAAGAACTTTACCACAGCGACAAATGGAATTTGTTAAATTGACTGCTGACTTACAATTTATTTCTAAATTTCACATTGATGAACCAGTTGACGGTCAAGTGATTTCAAAGTCAACGATTGACTTGATGATTGTTCCTGGTGTGGCGTTTGCCAATAATGGTTATCGCCTGGGATTTGGCGGTGGATATTATGATCGCTATCTTGCAGAGTTCGAAAATGATACAATCTCTTTATGCTTAAACGTGCAACAAATTTCAGATGATCAAATCCATGAATTAATTGATCCGTTTGATATTAAAATCAAAAAAATTTTTAGAACTTAGGAGGACATAATGATTAGAGACTTAAGAAATCAACCATTTGTGACGTATACCATCGTTGCAATTAACATCGTCGTCTTCTTGCTCATGACCATTTTAGGTGGTTCAACTAACACACAGATATTACTAGAGTTTGGTGCAAAATATTCTCCATACATTCAGCAAGGAGAATGGTGGCGGTTATTTACTCCCATGTTTATTCATATAGGCCTCATGCATTTAGTGGTTAATATGGTGACCGTATTTTACCTTGGTCGAATGGTTGAATCTTTATTTGGACATTTGCGGTATACGATTGTCTACCTAGTTTCTGGGATTGTGGGAAACATTGCCAGTTTCGTCTTTTTACCAGCCAATATCTCTGCGGGTGCTAGTACGGCTATTTTTGGCCTATTTGGGGCCTTTATGATGTTAGGCGAATCATTTAGGAACAATCCTTATATTCGCTTAATGGCACGTCAATTTATGATTTTTATCGTCATGAACTTGGTTTTTGATATCTTTTTGTCCGGGGTCGATATCTATGGTCATATTGGAGGGCTTTTAGGTGGATTTTTAATTGCTTATGTTGTGGGAGCACCAAATCTTGGTAAAAATGACTTGATAAAGCGCTTTCTTAGTGGCATTATATTATGTATAGCAATTGTTTTCTTTCTTCAGCTCGGAATGCGAGGATTTTAGTTTTGGATCGTGAAATGAATACGTTGTATGACGTTCAACAACTACTCAAACAGTTCGGGGTGTACGTCTATGTTGGTAAGAGAATGTGGGACATTGAATTAATTGCCTTAGAATTGGATAATCTTTATAAATCTGGCGTAGTTGAAAAAGATTTATATTTAAGAGCTAAGATTGTGTTACGGCATGAACATCGAATTGAAGAAGACAGCGAGAAGCATAAATAAACGGCATTAGGGAGATTTAGACATGAACAAAAAGTTAATCGGCGTTGATTTAGGTGGCACTACTATTAAGTTTGCAATTTTGACTGACACTGGTGAAGTTCAACAAAAATGGTCACTAAGAACTAATATTTTAGATGATGGTAGACACATTGTGCCAGATATCGTTGAATCAATTAACCATCACATTGATATATATGGAATGACTAAAGATCAATTCATCGGTATCGGAATGGGGACACCTGGGACTGTTAATTTTGCTAACGGGACTGTTAAAGGGGCCTTTAATTTAAATTGGCGTGAAAGCCAACCAGTACAAGAATTAATTGAAGAAGGTACTGGTTTAAAATTTGTTGTTGATAATGACGCTAACGTTGCCGCTTTAGGTGAACGTTGGAAGGGTGCTGGTAACAACAGTACCGATGTTGTCTTTATTACTTTAGGAACTGGTGTTGGTGGTGGCGTCATTGCCAATAATCAACTGGTTCACGGTGCCGTGGGTGCTGGTGGTGAACTTGGACATATGAATGTACAACCAGGTGGTTATCTATGTACTTGTGGTAATCATGGCTGTTTGGAACGTTATGCTTCCGCAACTGGAATTGTACAATTAGCTCAAGATTTTGCTGAACAGTATGTTGGTAATAGCAAATTAAGTGCTATGATTAACGATGGTGAAGAAATTACTTCAAAGATTGTTTTTGATTTAGCCAAAGAAGATGACTATTTAGCTGTTAAAGTAGCTGAAAAAGTTGGATATTATTTGGGTATGGCATCTGCCAATGTTGCTAATATTTTGGATCCAGAATTCATCGTTATTGGTGGCGGCGTTTCAGCTGCTGGTGATTTCTTACTCGACTTTGTTAAGAATAGTTTCCAAGAATTTGCGTTCCCAACCGTCCGTGAATCAACTAAGCTTAAGCTAGCTGAATTAGGTAATGATGCTGGCGTGATTGGCGCCGCTTCATTAGCAAAGAAATTTATGTAATTTTTGGAGGAAAAAGAATTGGCTCTCGGATTGTCTAACATGAATATGCTCAATATCTTGATTATTGTATTAATCGCGGCTTGGGTAATTTACCGTGTCTATCAATATGCCATGCGTAAAAAGTATGCAAATATCATCACCGAAGAAGAATTCACGCAAGGGATGCGGAAAGCTCAAGTAATTGACTTACGAGAAAAAAATGATTTTGATCGTGGTCATATTATGGGTGCCCGTAATGTGCCTTTGACAGTGCTTAAGCAGCGCTACGTGGAAATTCGTAGTGATTTGCCGGTTTATCTATATGATCAAGGAATGATGCTCAGCACACGGGCGTCAAAATTACTTGGTAAAAAAGGATACAGCGACATTTCAATTTTAAAGAGCGGTTATGCACGTTGGACTGGTAAAACCAAAACTAAGAAATATTAACACAAAAAAATAACGAACGATTCATTAACTAATGAACTGTTCGTTATTTTTAATTGTTGTTTATAAATTATGTGCTGACCGATTTTTACGGTTAGCTGTTCTACGATTCTCGTCGAACTTAATTTCTTGATCTTCAATTGGTTTAACAACCTTCCGATGATAGGAAAACAAGCCACCAACGACGGCACCAAGTGTGGCAGCAGTTCCGACGATAACGCCTTTTGCAAATGATTTCATGATCACGCCTCCTCGTTTGATTATCTACATTATGCAAAAAAATGAGACAGATTACCAGTAAAGAGTATATTTTAGGAGAAAATAATGATAAATGTGGTGGCAATTGTTGGCCCGACAGCAGTTGGGAAAACTAAATTATCAATTCAAATGGCGAAACAATTAAACGGTGAAATCATTTCAGGTGATTCGATGCAAGTTTATCGGAAACTGGATATTGGAACTGCTAAAGTAATGCCAGCTGAAATGGACGGAATTGTCCATCATTTAATTAATATCAAAGATTTTGATGAACGGTTTTCGGTGGCAGAATTTAAACAATTAGCAGAACAGCTAATTGAAGATATTCACCAACGAGGCAAGTTACCAATCATTGTCGGGGGCACTGGCTTTTATTTGCAAGCTTTGACTGATAACTTAACGCTCGGTAATGACGATTATGACGAAACGTCAGATAAAATTCGAAAACAATTTCATGATCAATTAGCAGCGGATGGACCTGAGGCATTGTGGCAGCAATTATTTGAACTCGATGAAGCGGCTGCCAAGAAGATTCCACAAACTAACAGTCGGCGAGTTATTCGTGCATTGGAAGTTATTCAAAAAACTGGGCAACTTTTTTCGGATCAAGAAAGCAGTCGACCGAAGTACAATTTCAAATTGATTGGACTGGATACAGAGCGGTCCGTATTGTATCAGCGGATTAATCAACGCGTAGATCAAATGATTGCACAAGGCTTGTTGGATGAAGCAAAATGGCTCTATCAACAAGGTGGACGAGACTCACCGGCTTCCAAAGGAATTGGTTATCATGAATTATTCAATTATTTTGATAATCAGATTTCATTAGAAGTGGCAGTTGAAAATATCAAAAAAGATTCTAGACATTACGCTAAACGACAACTGACATGGTTCCGGAACAAAATGACAGTTAATTGGTTTAATTTGGTCAGTGGGCAGAATACGATAGAACAGGTTAACAACAGCATTTTAAAATGGTTAAAATAAATAAGTCGACAAAGATGTTAGAAAATGTAACATCTCTTGTTGACTTTTTATTTTTCTACTGGTATTCTAAGAAACATTAAGGGAAGGAGGGGACATTGTGAGTGAAAAAGAACTTCGTCGCTCGTTAGCGGTTCTTCCAATCGGGACAGTGATGAAATTGACAAGTTTAACTGCACGAAAGATTCGGTACTACGAATCCCAAGAGTTAATTAAGCCTGAAAGAAGCGATGGAAATCGTCGCTTGTACTCGCTTAATGACATCGATCGGTTACTTGAGATTAAAGATTATATTGATGAAGGCCTCAACATGGCTGGGATTCGAGAAATCTACACTCAAAAGCAACTTGAGAAGCAGCAAATCAAAGAGCAATTGACGAAGTCGTTAACAGATGATGACGTTCGAAAAATTCTTCGCGATGAGCTTCTTCGGGAAAGTGGTTTTGGTCAGATTAATCAGGCTTCAAATTCACAACCACCCTTACAGAAACCATTTTAATGTTGGGTATAAGAAAGGATAGGAGATATTTTATGGCAAAGCACGTGTTTACAGACGATGAAGTTCGTCAATTAGTTAAGGACGAGAATGTTCGTTTCTTACGTTTAATGTTTACTGATTTATTCGGAACAATCAAAAACGTTGAGGTTCCAACTAGTCAACTTGAGAAGTTACTTGATAACAAAATCATGTTCGATGGTTCATCAATTGATGGTTTCGTTCGAATTGAAGAAAGTGACATGTACTTGTACCCTGATATGTCAACATGGATGGTCTTTCCATGGGGCGCAGAACATGGTAAAGTCGCACGCGTAATCTGTGAAGTTTACAATGCTGATCGTGAACCATTCGCTGGTGATCCTCGTAATAACTTGATTCGTGTCGTAGAAGACATGAAGAAAGCCGGATTCACTGATTTTAACATTGGACCTGAACCAGAATTCTTCCTCTTCAAGATGGACGAAGATGGCAAGCCAACTACTAAGCTAAATGACCAAGGTAGCTATTTTGATATGGCACCAATGGATTTAGGTGAAAATTGTCGTCGCGATATCGTTCTTGAACTAGAAAACATGGGCTTTGAAATCGAAGCCGCTCACCATGAAGTTGCTCCTGGACAACATGAAGTTGATTTCAAATATGCTAATGCACTTGAAGCTGCCGACAACATCCAAACATTTAAGTTGGTTGTTAAGACAGTTGCTCGTAAGTATGGTTTGTTTGCAACCTTTATGCCAAAACCATTGCCATCAATTAATGGTTCAGGTATGCACATCAACATGTCACTCTTTAATGGTAGTGGTAATGCCTTCTTTGATGAAAGTGGTGATCTTCAACTTTCGAAGACTGCTTATAACTTTCTTGGCGGTTTGTTAAAACATGCTCGTAGCTTTACAGCCGTTACCAACCCAATTGTTAACTCATACAAACGTTTAGTTCCTGGATTTGAAGCACCAGTTTATGTTGCTTGGTCAGGTTCTAACCGTTCTCCACTAATCCGAGTACCAAACTCACGTGGAGTTTCAACTCGATTAGAATTACGTTCTGTTGATCCAGCAGCTAACCCATATCTTGCTATTGCAGCAGTTTTGGAAGCCGGCTTAGATGGTATTAAAAATGATATTACGCCAGAAGATAGTGTTGACCGTAACATCTATCGCATGGGCGAAGCTGAACGTGAAGACAATCATATCGATAGTTTACCAAGTACACTTCACAATGCCTTGAAGTATCTTTCTGACGATGAAGTCATCAAGAATGCTATGGGTCCACATCTTTACAATGGTTTTGTGGAAGCCAAGAATCTTGAATACGATGCATATCGTCAAGAAGTTTCCGATTGGGAACGTGAACAATATATGGAAAAATATTAATCATAGTCTCCGATTTGAAGGTGATTTTGCCATTTGGCAGGATTACCTTTTTTATTTTTTTCTTAAATAAAATAAACGACTTTAATAAATTCGCATAATTAGGTATGATTAGTGTAAATACATGTGTTAAGGAGAGTTTGAAATGACAGAAGAGAATAGTCAGGAAAACGTGATTGATGTAATTTCCGACCAAATTACAATTAAAATGCAATATCTACAAAATTTGCAGGCGGCGGTTAGTAATCACGATGATAAACTAGTTTATTCATTGTTAGACTCTCGTCGATACGCATCCGAAATTTTACATACCGAAAACGTTGAAAATGACGTCACGGTTGCAAGCTTAGTAGATAACCTATCTGACGAATTGAGCCATTATTTAAGTGCCAATATTATCAAATATTTGGGGCACCGCTATCCATTCTTCTATTATGAAGAATTTAAGCAAGGCCACTTCAGAGTGTACTTTGGTAATTGGTGGGATAGAAGAGAATTCGGTGAACTAGATGTCTTGAATGTTCGTTTCATTTTTGATGAAACAGAATATGAAAAGTTATCTACTTCTTTTGCCTTATCTAAAGAAAGTAAACGTTATAATACCGCCAAAATTGATCAAATTTCAGAAGAAAATGATCATTTACAGGACTTGATTGATAGTCAGGCGACCCGCGAAGCAAAAAAGAATGAAATTCAAGAAGAATTAAAAGAAGTGAACAACAAAAATGGAATGCCATGGGAATCTGGTAAGCAAAAAGAAGCCCGCCAAGAACTAATTGATCAATTAAGTGATTTAGAAGATCAAGATGATCAAGCCCGTGGAGCTAAGAAACAAATTAAAGATAATGAAGCCAAAGTCTTGGTCCTTTCAAAAGAAAATACCATCTTGAGCTATGAACAAAAGAGCATTATTGACACCTTTAAAAACTTCGAAACTTTTGAAGCTGCTAATCGGAGTCTTTATGCTGATTATCTTGCCTTTCTTTCAAGTGAAAAGCAGGTGACAGATCATGAGTAATGAAAAAATCACCACTCAAATGAATACCTTTACGGATACGCTTAAAGCTGGTCTAGATGCTGGTGAAACGTATGTTGACCTGATTAACCAATTAATTGAAACGGACGACGCAGAACAGCTCTTAGGGGCCGCAAATAAGCTCTCTGTCTACGAATTAAAGAACGATTTTGTGAAATACCCATTTCAATACCAGCCTCAAGATTACTATTTGGTACTGGCATCCCGACTGTTGCAATT
Organism: Paucilactobacillus nenjiangensis; assembly: GCF_005405445.1. GTDB lineage: Bacteria > Bacillota > Bacilli > Lactobacillales > Lactobacillaceae > Paucilactobacillus > Paucilactobacillus nenjiangensis. The sequence continues at coordinate 3,187 of NZ_BJEB01000052.1, read as the reverse complement.
TCATAATAATGAATCGCTGGAAACGTCAATTGATGATGCAGGGGCAGTGAGTGCGCGACTCAATCAATTAGGTAATTCAGCCAAATTTCAGTTTGTGATGGATAAAAGTAAAAATGGTGGGGCGCTGTTTACTGAAACGAAAACTAACGAAGCCTTATTTTATTTGAACTTACAAAAACGAATGATGCGATTTAATAACCGTTCACTCGTGAATTTATTTGTCGAAAAGTTGAGTGAAGTTACAACTATTATTCAAATTCAACAGGCAATTAATCCGCTAATGACCTTAGCACATTATCTACAAACTGACCTAGGATTTAGTGTAGATTTAGGTATTTTGGATACTAGCAATGCTGCCAAATATTATCTACTCAACAAACATATGGGGCTTGAAGTGATTGATAAGTTATTCGTTTCAACCGAAGGCACCGACTATATGTTGATGAATTTAACCAACGAGACGGGGATGAGCCTACAAATGGACTCAAATTCGAAGCTGACCTTGTCGTCAGGTAGAGAATCTTGGGCATTTTCTGTTTCTGATGAAAAAGAAGCCGTATCGTTCTTTGATATTTTGATTAGATTCAAGTTAATCCGAACTTGGTTTATGGATAATCGGGCATCATTGGAAATTAAGTCTGATCCAATGATTTTTAAAGAATAAAAGAGGAACCAAATATATGTTAGACATTACAGATTTATTGCACAGCTCAATTGAGTTGGATCACCAAATTTCGTACGATCGCCAAATTGCAATGAAACCAGAAAAAAGTTTAGAAAATGTTTATGTTGCCTTAGACGTTGAGTTGGCCGAAATTGCCAATACAGCAGAATGGTTTAAAGTTTGGAAAACCCATAAAGGCAAAGCTGATGAGGGTAAAACCAAACGTGAAACTTTGCTGGGTGAATATGTTGATGCAATGGACTTTTTCTTACTTGCAAGTGCTAAACATCAATGGACTCATTTAATTGTGTTGGACAGAGACGGCATTGAAAAAATCAAAGCTGCGAAAGCAGCACCACAAGATTTAAACAAAGAGTATTTGGCTATTAAACACATGTTAAATTCGGCTTATTTTGAGCATCGACAAGACGATTTTAAACATGCCTGGAGATTGTTCTTAAAACTAGGTCTGGTTGAATTTGGCTACTCAGAAAACGAAATTATGACGGCCTTTAAAAACAAGAATGTCATTAACCAACAACGTCAACAAAATGATTATTAAATTAAAAAGGACTTGAAAACAATAATTGCTTTCAAGTCCTTTTAGATTAGGCTGCTTTACCATTTTGATCATTAGAAATCGTTTGATCTTCCTGGTTATTGAAATGTTTACCAGAAGATTGCTTTTTCTTTGGATTTCCAAAAAATGTTTGCCATAGCATTGAAAATAACAAAATCGAAACAATAATAATAAATGGTCCCATGGCGATTCCTCCCTTAAACACAGATTTAACTGGTGCTTATATTACATTATCGTTTCATTTTTAACATAATGCAATATAATCCAGAAGAACCTAGGCAATCTTAAACTTTTAATATACAACTTAACTTTTATTTAATAATTTTGACTAAAAAGTCGTTGAAATTCTTTAGTTTTAAGCATAAACTGGCAAAAAGTATAAGAGGTGTAGTTAATTGGAAAAAATGCGGAGGCAAGAGCGTCAAATAGATTTAGCACGCATTAAAGACGTAGTTGAATCGAATCATATTTTAAGATTAGGAATGTTGTCTGAAGACTATCCATATGTCGTTCCAGTTAATTACGGTTACGAATGGCTCGATGATCAACTTGTCATTTACATTCATGGAGCACGACAAGGAAAGAAAATCTCCAGTATTAAAGCCAATCCAAAAGTATGTATCGAAATGGATCATGATAGTGAGATGATTAGCGGGGGTTCAATTGCCCCTGACTATTCAACCGCGTTTTCGAGTGTGATTGGATTTGGACTCGCTGAAATTGTGACTGATTTAGAAGTGAAAAAGCATGCTTTAGATTTATTGATGAGACATGAAACAGGCAAAGGATTAAGTAACTATGATTTAATTCCAGATCAAAAGGTTAACGCGACCGCTATCATCAAAATTAGTATCGAAAAAATAACAGTTAAAGCACATCAACTGCCAAAAAAAGACAACCAAGACGAATAGTCGTGGTTGTCTTTTAGCTTTCACTTAAGCTTCTGTATAGAAGAAGTCGGTGAAGAAAATTTTATCATGCTTCAATTGGGTCATTAACTTAGTCACACTGGATGACATGTATCTTGGAGTATAAATCATGCCTTTTTGTAACCAATACTTAATTAATCCCAACTCAGCTGACACAATTAATGCCATTTGAATATCGGTAGGGACGTCAAGTTCGACGAAATCAGGTTCCAATTTTTCATAGAAGTGATTTATTTCTACACCAACCCGGTCGGATAGGCGATCGAAGAAAACAACATTTTCAGGATTGTTTAGGAGAACATCAAACGCATCTGCTTCATCCTCGATATATTTAAACGCGTGTTGCATTGAAAATACTTTAACGCCATTTTGATAGCTTTTTCCTGCTAAAGAGTAGACTTCAATCATGACGTTTTCAAAAAAATCGTCCAATATTCCATTCATAGCACGATCGATAAAGTCTTGCTTATCTTTATAGTGTAGGTAAAAAGTACCACGTGTAATAGACGCTGTTTCAGTGATTTTTTGAACACTAATATTTTCAATTTTATATTCTTTCATCAGATGCACTAGCGCTTGTTTTAAATTGTTACGGGTTTTGACAACTCTAGGATCTGTACGACTATTCTCCATAATAATCCTCCTCGATATATTTTTTTAATTTGTTAATGTTCAGTAATATGAGTTTAATTGATTATATAACGATGTAAGCGCTTAGTCAAACCCCCTAATAAGACAAATGTGCAAAAAACATTCATAACTTTAATGTCATATGGCATTGACAAGGGGCGTGAAAATTCTTATAATTATTCAAGTCTGGAGCGGTAGCTCAGCTGGATAGAGCATTCGCCTTCTAAGCGAACGGTCGTGAGTTCGAACCTCACTCGCTTCATTATTATAAAAAGCACACTTAACATTTTCAAAATGTTTAAGTGTGCTTTTTGGGTGCGCCCGGCATGGGCGCCAACTAGGTGGTGAAAGTCCACTGTGGGCCGTAGTAGTCGGAACCACTAG
>NZ_BJEB01000051.1 GCF_005405445.1 Paucilactobacillus nenjiangensis | reverse complement strand
ACGTATCATTCAAAGAGTGATAGGCAAGTATGCGGTGTTCCTAGAAGCCCGGGAATTTATTCCCGGAGTAGTTCACAGCTTTTGAGTATAACAAAGCTGTAATGGCTGGCAAAATTGTTAGCGCCGAAATTAATGAGTAGAGCGTGTCTAGGACAGTAATTAGTCCAAATGAGCTAATTACGGGGAAGTTGACGAAGATTAGCGCTGCGAACCCACCAACAACGGTTAGACCAGAGGCAGTGATTGCTTGGCCAACGTTACTAACGGCTGAAACCATCGAATCTTGGACCGGTTTCCCGAGTCGCTGTTCTTCGTGGAATCGTTCCAAAATCAGAATGGTAAATTCTGTTCCAATTCCTAAGACTAAGGAACTTAAGGCAATTGTCAGTGGATTGTAAGATTCACCGAGCAAATGCAAGGTCAATGGAGATAGACCAAGCACAATCGTAATTGGGAACAGTGGCAAAATTGCCAATCTAATCTTATGGTAGAGCAATAACAAGACAACGGCGATGATGGCTAATCCGAGGACAATAATCAGGCCATGGTTGGCAGTCATATTAGAAACTCCGGTAATCATCATATTTTGTGTCCCCGCAGATGAAATATTTAAGTGCGTATCATCATGCTTGAGATCCTTGTTGATATTCTTCATTATACATTTACAATCCGCAACGCAATGGATGGTGGCAATCCAATCCATGCAGAACTGGCCTTTCGAGCGATTGTTGGAATAATGGAAGGTTGGATGAGTAATTTAAGTACTATTTCTGCCAAAGAAGTGAAAGAATTCATTAACCATTTGGTTGTGATTACAGAAAATGGCAATTTTGATTGTTAAAAACACGAGGTAACAAAACAGCATCTTCCTATTAAGGGGGATGCTGTTTTGGTATAACGTCTTTTGAAATGTGCTTCACCTGTCAACTTCGTCATTTAAAACTGACCGTGGTTGTTCTCAAACTAATTAAATCGGCTTCTCAAAGCAACTTCGTCACTTAACTAAAAATAATGCAAACCGATTAAAGTGCAAATCGATTCACATTATTTCTTGTTAAATGCTCCGAAGCTAATCGCTTTGAGAAACACTCTAATCTTAGTTTCTCACCAATTTAACGACTACTTCACACTTAGGAGTTTGAGGCATCATATCAACTGGTTGCATGTATTCAACGTTATAGCGTTCAGTAAGTGTTACTAAGTCGCGAGCAAGGGTTGATGGGTTACATGAGACGTAGACAAATTTTTCAGGATCAGCGAGTAAAATTTGTTCCATTAATTTTTCATCAAGACCGGCACGGGGAGGATCCACAACCATCGCGTCGACTTGAAGGCCTTGTTCAAGCCACTTAGGCATGATTTCTTCAGCAGTTCCAACTTCGTATTGGGCGTTGTCGATACCATTTAATGCGGCGTTAAAGTTAGCATCTTTGACAGCATCTTCAATCACTTCCATACCAACAACTTGCTTGACTTTAGTCGCCAGGGATAGCCCAATTGTACCAATTCCGGCGTAGGCATCGACTAAAGTGTCGTGTTTGTTAACACGCAAGGCATGTTTAGTTTCCGCATATAAAACGTCAGTTTGTTGTGGATTTAATTGAAGGAACGCACGAGCTGACAAGCGGAATTGCAAGTCACCGATTTTTTCAGTGATGGCAGTTGATCCGGCTAAGTGAACAGTTTCGTCACCCCAAATCAATGGACCTTTTCCCTTGTTGATGTTTTGCATTACGGAAGTCACTTCAGGTAATTCTTCAGCCATACGAGCTAATAAGTCACGTTTTTTAGGCAATTTAGGTGAGTTCGTGATGAAAGTTACCTGGACGTTTCCAGTTTCGTTAGCGACCCGAACAGCGATTGTTTTGATGATGCCGGAGTTGGCTTCTTCATCGTAAACTGGGATTTCAAGGTCTTCAATCATTTGAACTAAGGCACGCATGACCTTCATAGTCGCAGGCATTTGAACGGAACATTCTTCTAAATCGACGAGATCATGGCTCCCGGGTTTAAAGAGTCCGGCGGCGACGTGACCATCAATAATACGGATTTGGAATTGGGCCTTGTTACGGTATTCGTAAGGATTTTCCATGCCGAGAGTGGCACGGATTTGGTATTTGTTATAACCACGTGGCTTAAATTTTTCAAGTGATTGCATGACGAGGTCACGTTTGAATTTTAATTGTTGTGGGTAAGATAGGTGCTCAAGTTCAAAACCACCAACTTCTTCAGCGTAACTGTCCCGAGTAGGAACTCGGTGTTGGCTTTCGCGACGCATGGTGTGAATCTTGGCACGAATATAGCGGTCAGTCACTTCAGTAGCTTCAGCGGTGACTAATTCTTCGGGTAAAGCGTTGGGGATAAAGACAATCTTGTGTTTATAATAGCCAATCCCTTCGCCATTAATTCCGATTTGTTTGATAGTTAATGGAAATCTTGTTCCAACTTCCATGTTAACTGCATTACTTTTGGTGCGATCATTATATGTTTTCATTTTTTCTTCCTATTCGTTCTACAAAGGCGTTTTTACATTTAGCTCTTTTTGAGCCAACAGTGAGTATAACACAGAAGAAGGAAGGTGTGTAACCAGACGGGTAGATTACGAGCAATAATCAAAAAATTGACATTATCCGGGTTATGGATAGTGACAATTTGAGATTAGGTGAGTAATTTGTCTGGAGGAGCATGATTAATGGATTGGAGTTAAGTGAAAGAACTGACTTATTGAACCTGAGTAAAAAGAAGGTGTGTAACCAGATGGGTTTTTAAATTATAAATCTGCTGGCTTTTCGCATACAATTACGTCGGAGGGGGAAGCGTATGGATAGTAATGCATTTATTGAAGTTTCAGCGTTCTTAGTTAAAGCTGATGAGCTCGCAAGTCAGAGAAATTATGAACAATACTTAGATTTATTTACTCCGAACGGTACCATTATTTTGCCAGATAAATCAACGATTTCACTTGATCAAATGAATACTTTTTTACATCAAACCTGGGGAAACGAGCCCGCGGAATCAATTCATCTTACCTTAAATTCGGTTATTACATCGATAACACAAAATGAAGCTTATGCCACAACTAAGATGCTAATTATTGATCCAAGTCACAATAAAATTGTTAACATAGTGGCGGTAAATCACGAATTAATTTTAGTTGGTAAACGCTGGTATTATCATTCCCGAACAATTCAGACACTTTAGACTGGAGGATTTGCTATGAAAATTATCTATCACGGACATTCATGTGTGGAACTACAATTGCAAAATGGATTACATTTAATTTTTGATCCATTCATCACCAATAACCCACAAACGGATATTACAGTGGATTACCCCGTCGATTTTATCTTTGTTTCTCATGGACATGCCCACCACAACGGGGACATGATTACCTTGTCTAAGAAAAATAAAGCTCCTATTATTGCGGTACCGGAATTAACTTATTATGCCGAAAAGGAAAGTGCCATCACTTATCCAATCAATCTGGGTTGAAGTGCTAACCTTCCATTTGGGTTTGTTAAAATGATGCACGCTCAACATTCTTCGAGTATCATCATCGATGGAAAACTTGAGTATGCGGGGGATGCGGCAGGATTTTTAATTAAAGCGGATAATAAAACTATCTTTTTTGCTGGAGATACCTCTAATTTTGGTGATATGGCCATTTTCGGTAAGGCATTTGATATTGATGTGGCCTTTCTACCCATCGGTGGTCGCTTCACAATGGGGCCAGCGGAAGCAGCGATTTGTGCCACACGTCTCAACGCCAAATATGTTGTACCTATTCATTACAATACTTTTCCAGAGATTCAGCAAAATCCAGACGACTTGGTGACAAAATTACCACAAGGAGTCGTAAAAATTTTAACCCCAGGTCAGAATGGAACATTTGATATTTAAGTGGAGATATAGGAGGACTATACCCAAACCATTTAAAAACAAAATATCAAGTTGTTTTATCAAAATGATATAAATAATACAAAAGGACATCCCCAATTTTGGAAATGTCCTATTTTGTCATAGATAAAAGGCTAACTATACTAGTGTTAAGTTATCTAGGCTTGCCAGGAAAAGACTTTGTTTTAATGGTTTCAAGTATACCGTTAGTCATTCCTAGATTGCTAATAAATGAATATTAATGACAATCAAATCATAAAAGCCACTGCTATATCAACGTTTGTAAACGTAAATGATAACGAGCTTTTGGTAACTATGGATATTCTTTATGAACAAATTAACAATTAAAAATATTTGCTTACGAATGCTGACACTGCTCGGCTTGCAACTCCCAGTTGCGCAAATGTAAAGTGCATTATGGTTGATAAGTGCGGGCCAGAGAATCGAGCCTTTGCTATAATTAATCTATAAATTAATGGGGGTAGTTAAGATGGTAAAAGAGGGAACACAGTTTTCAAATAAATTGGTTGGATTACGTAAGGCCAAAAAGATTTCTCAGGATGAATTAGCAGAAAAATTATTTTTATCGCGACAATCAATTTCTAAATGGGAAAATGGTGACTCAGTTCCCGATATGAATAATTTGGTCATGTTGGCTCAGGTGTTGAACGTCGGATTAGATGAATTAGTTCTTGGGGTTCAACCTAAAGTTAGCAATAATAATGGGGTAAAAAAATTTTTTGAACAAGATGCAGCTGATAAAGATTGGCATGAAAATCATCGCTGGCGTGAATGGAATTATAAACCAATCAATAATGGCTGGGAATGGTTAGCAAGGTATTGGTGGGCGATATTTGGCCTTGTTGGTATGATCTGTTGGTATGCATTTGGACAATGAGTTATTGAGTTACTTTTTCATATAAATATCAAATGAGCTGCCCGATTATTATAATCAGACAGCTCATTTTTTAAATTTTAGAAATTAACTAAATCAGGATCGTCAGCTACACGTGTAGTACCATGTAGTCCATCGATGGCCTTCATGTCATCATCATCAATTGTGAAATCAAAAATGCCGGTGTTATGTTGAATACGTTCAGCATGAGTTGATTTAGGAAGTGGTAAGAAGCCGTGTTGCAATGACCAACGGAGCATTAATTGTGCAGAACTATGGCCATATTTTTCACCAAGGTCACGGAGTAATTGAACTGACAGGAGTTCACCGGTACCTAAAGGACTATAAGCTTCATTTAAAATATTGTATTGTTCATTTGCATGGGTGACTTCAGGTTGTAAGTCACAGGGATTAAGGTAGTTTTGATTAACCGCCGGTGTAATCGTGGCAGTTTTCATAAGTGAGGCTAAATGGTGTGGACGGAAGTTAGACACGCCAATCGCACGAACTTTACCCGCTTTGTAGGCTTCTTCCATTGCTTGCCAACTTTCGGCATTCATTTGTTCCCAATTGTCACGGAACTTGACGGGGTTGGGCCAATGAATTAAGTACAAATCAACGTAATCCGTTTCTAAACTTTTTAAAGAATTATCGATAGCTTTTTGAGTTGCTTCGTAGCCATGATCATCATTCCAAAGCTTTGTGGTTAAGAAAATATCATGACGATCGACGTCACTATCTTTAATTGCTTTGCCAACACTGCCTTCGTTACCGTAGGCGGTTGCAGTATCAATGTGACGGTAGCCAGCATCGAGTGCGGCCTGGACAGATTTGTACGCAATATCACCATCAGCGGATTGCCAAGTACCAAATCCAACGATCGGAATTTTTACATCATTATTCAAAGTATAAGTGTCAATAAGGCTTTGCAAGTTATAATTCCTCCAAACTTAATATGATTACCGCCTAGTTTAACACACAAATTAGTTTAACTAGTCAAAAAGGAGCGAATTTTAAGAAAAATGTAAGCGCTTGAACAGAGAAGTAAATAACAATCTATTTTACCAATTTGCCGTTTTTGGTCAAATAGAACTACATTTTGCTAGTTGTAATTTACCAAAACAGTCATTTTGGTAAAGTTGCTCTCTATTTTAGAGGCCTTAAACAACCAAAAACGAGGTTTTGTTAAATTAGCTGGCCCAATTTTCCATCGTATAAGCCATTTGCCAAAAGTTCAGTTCATAATTGCTACTCTTTAAAAAGGAATCTTTAATCAAAGCTTGTTCAGCAGAGTCGGCATTTTCGCTGAGGTGATTGACGAGTTCAATCATTTGGTCAGTGCCGGTATCAAATTCGGTGCTGGCATAGCTGTCTAACCATTCTTGATAAATTGGCACAGGGGACTTCTCGTTAATGAGACGATGGCCAATTTCACTGTATAACCAGTAACAAGGCAACAGGGCGGCTACGGCAGAAGCGGTGGTGCCATTAGTTAATTCGTAGTTCATGTGGTTCACATAACTATACGCGGTTGGGGCAATTGGTGTTTGTTGTATTTCATCTCGGGTAATGCCAATTTCTTGGAACATTGTCGAACGAATATCGGTTTCACCATCATGCATACTGGCCGCTCCAACTAACAGAATGTCTTTGTCGGCTGGATTATCAATCAAAGCGGCAATCTTTTCATGTAAATCACCAAACTGTTCTAAATAATATCGATCTTGTTTGAGATAATACCGAAATTTTTCGATAGGTAGTTGACCAGCCGCTAGTTCAGTAATGAAAGGATGTTGGTAACTTAAATTCCAAACCGGTTGGGCAATATCAAATAATTCATTGCTAATATTTGTCAAAATAAAAAGACCTCCAGAAATTGTTTTTATCTGGGGGTCTGCATCGAATTTTTGGTGGTTGAAACGTGTTCGACACAACAGCTAGTTCACCTAACTCGTAAAATTATGAGTTAAAAAACAAACTCAAAATTTTCCATTGTTAGTGCTCACTAGCTAGACGTTGTGTCTCACACTCTATAACTTCCTACGCCACCATTACGTGGATCAGGTTCGATGGGTATTTTCTCAGCCATGTTGGCACCCCAGATATTTAAGTTAAGAATAGACTGTCACAGTGGGGTTGTCAATTAAGGTAATTACCAACCAAACTCTTCATAATAAATTTGCCATCCCCGAATACTGCGTTTTTTCAAAAAGTGTTGCCAGTGTTGACCTAATGCAGCAGGCCCTGAAATGAGAGAAACGGTGTGGTCCATATCAATGGTTGTTAAATAATTTTCAAGTTGTGCATCCTTAAATCGTCCTACTTGCAGCTGACTAGAAAAATTAGGAGTGGTGTTCCAATAATCAAATTGATCTAGGTGCAAGAAATCGGTTTGCTTTTGGACGGAATAAAAAATATGAATGGGTTTCTCAAGGTTATGGTTAATAAGGGACAATAACGGCACGACACCAATGCCACCACTAATCATCACTAGTTGTGTACCCGGATGTTCATCAATGAAATTTTGAAAACGACCGTAGCCACCTAATATTTTAACTGGCGTTCCAATTGGTACTGATGCCAATGATTTCGTAAAATCACCATCCCCACGCACAATTAATTCAAGTTGACCATCAGCCAGTGGATTATTCGCTAGCGAGAAGGGATGGGGTTCCTTCATCCCCGGTAAATTCGGAAAGGCGATAAAGACAAAGTCCCCCGTTTGAAATTGCCGCCGCAACCGCGGCATCTTTACGCTTAATTGCACCACATTGTCTGCTAGCTGGTCGAGTTCTATTAACTCACCAGTTGGCTGTTGGAAATGCACTCGATAAACACTCACCAAATAACTCAGCGCCACGATTCCCGTATATGCTCCAAATAACATCATATAATTATGCATTGCCAGGATGTATGGAATTAAGATGACGTGAATAATCACCAAGGCGGTCGCCACTAAATTCAGCCGGTGCAACCAAACTGAGATTTCATGTTGGAACAACGTTTCTAACCAGTGCTTGAGGTGATTTAAAACTGGCACGCGATTAGTGAGCCAACCAGCTAAGAAGATCAGTGAATACACGCCGACCGCGATAAATAAATACAAACCCCAATCACCAGTCCATTTAATCCAGCCACTCGAAGGCAGCAAGAGCTTATGTACGAATGCTAATCCAATCGCTAAAATACTGATGATGCCGTGAACTAAATACATTGACGGTAACCCAACCAAGCGGTCCAACCACCGCGGACGCGTCGCTAAATAAATCGCGGCCAACATCCAAATATAGGCCAACGTTGCGAATTGAATCGGCATCAAGGTGTCATGGTACAAGGCGGGGAGTTCATAGTAAGTGGCCTGTAACAAGGGCAGCGGTAAGACAAAGATAATTAAAAGCCAGACTAAGCCATTACCAAATTTATAATTTTTGAGCATGGAACCACTCACCTCCTGCAAATGCTCGGACGGATAAATCGTCATAGACGACCATCCCCGACAATTGATGTAACTCAGACAAAGTTCGAAAGTCTGTCGCTGTCATACTTAGCCCAGCGGTGGCCCAAACATCTGCTGTTGTCAGCGAATCGCCAATGATGGTTAATTGGCGAAAATCATTGGCGGCTGGCCGCTCGATATGCAGTCCACGTTTGTTAAAACCAAAGGTTGCGATCGCGCCATTATTAAGGTGATAAGTGGCCAGAATCTGCTGCAAGTTGTTCGGATTTTCAATCCCGATTTCCCAATCAAATTCATCTTCATTGGTCGCTAATTGCATGTCGCCACCACCGTTGATTCCGGTGGCAATGAACCACGGATGGCCCAGTAATGGTTGTAAAAATCGCCGGTGCGCTGTTTCGATGGCCCAGCCTTTCACTAAGCCAGTCGGGTCGTAATAACCGTGATAGTAAGCATTAAATCCACCTTGAGTAAATTGTTTAGCATCCTCACTCAAAGCATAAATAGTTTGAAAAGTCGCATCCGCCGTGAGTAAATCCAATTCGTGGCGTTGAAAGCGACTGACATCTGAATCTACTTTGAAGGATGAAAATTTTTGATCAACTTGGGCTAAAAATCGGTCGACTTGTTGAGAAACCGTCGCAATTTCTGCGGTTACATCAACTTCAGATGGCGTCATAAAGGTCAACGTAAAGGGAACATTCATGTGATTTAACACGCGAGTTTGTTTGCGTAGGGTTGAATTCATCGCTAATCCTCCGCTTGATTGAGAGCATCTTGAAGCGAACCTTTGAAGCCTTTATAGGTTTCGGTGGCGCCAGACACTTGCTGGATGTGACTACTTTGGGCACTTAACGCTTCTTGCTTGTAGGTGGGCAGGACCTTAGCGTTAATCGATTCACTTTTACGCTCATCATTAGGATATTTCAGTACATCAATGGTGGTAATCTTGCCACCAACGACATTGATTTTCAGCTGTACGTCACCGTATTCAGTTTCAGTGGCCTCTCCGGTATAGGTGCCATCCTGGTATTGATTGGGCGCCGTGGTACTACTGGACGTAGCAGAATTGGTGGTCGTTTTATTTTTATTCGTCGTCGTGGTCGCTTTTGGCTGGCCAAAAAAAGTATAAAAGACGTCTAAGACAATTGCGCCAGCAATCGCCAGACTGAGTAAGCCGGCAATTATTTTTTTGTACATACGGAACCCCTCCCCAAATTTGTTGGTGTTAATGTATCACTATTTATCATAAAGGGGCGAGATAAAGCTTGTTCATTTTGTCACGATAACCATTGTTTAAATACAACACACCGCTCAATCATTTGGCACCGTCGCCAGAGTTCGATACAATTGAACCAAATGAAATGAGGAGTAGTGACATGGCAATAATTGAATTGAAACAAGTTGACTATCAGATTGACGATAAAAAAATCTTAGATTCGATTGATTTAGCGGTGGAACCCAATGATTATTTAACCATTACGGGTCCTTCCGGCAGTGGTAAAAGTACGGTGTTATTATTAATGGCGCAAATGGCGACCGCCACGGCGGGCAACCTGTATTATAATCAGACGGATATTGCAGAGCTAAATCCGGTTGAGTATCGCCGGGAAGTTTCCTATTGTGTGCAACGACCAGCCTTGTTTGGAGAAACGGTGGCCGATAATTTAAAATTCCCAGCGGAAGTGCGCGGTGTGGAATTTGACCAAACGCGGGCAGTGGATTTGTTAACTAAAGTTCAGTTGCCAGCCTCCATGATGGATGAAAAAATTATTGATATCTCCGGTGGCGAACGCCAACGTATTGGCCTCCTGCGTCATTTAATGTATGTTCCCAAAGTATTACTGCTCGATGAAATCACGACCGGACTGGATGCCGAGAATAAGGCGATTGTCTGGAATTTAATTCAAGCGGTGCACAATGAAGATCAAGTTACCATCATTTCAGTCACCCATGATCAACAAGAAATCGACAGTGCCAAAAAAATGATTCAAATTATTGAGGGGAGTATTGGCAAATGAATTTAGTCGTTAGTAACTTATCATTAACCTTAGTTACCGGTTTAGTGTTAGTCGCTTTATTTATTAGTTATCGTGAAAAGTTGGGCCTGAATAAAGATATTGTCATCGGGGTAATTCGGACTGTAATTCAACTAACGGTAGTTGGGTACGTCTTGAAGTATGTCTTTAAAATTAATAACTGGGCGCTGACGGTGTTAATGATTTTAATTATTATTGTCAATGCCGCCGACAACGCGCGCAAACGCGGCCCCGGAATTGATAATGTCTTTTTAATTTCGTTTATTGCCATTTTAACCAGTACCGTCGTCGTGGTTGGCACTTTGATTGCAACCGGTTCATTGAAAATGATTCCGGCGCAAATCATTCCGTTTTCCGGGATGGTGGCCAGTAACACGATGGTCGCGATTGGCTTATGTTACCGCAGCTTGAATACGAGTTTTCGCGATCAGCGCCAGCAGATTATTGAAAAACTTGCCTTAGGAGCAGAAATTAAGTTAGCTTCCAAATCAATTTTAGGTGAAAGTGTTCGGGCAGGCATGTCTCCAACAATTGATTCCGCGAAAACGGTCGGTTTGGTGAGTTTACCGGGAATGATGTCTGGTTTGATTATTGCCGGCGTGGACCCTGTCAAAGCCATCAAGTATCAAATCATGGTGATGTTTATGTTGTTAGCCACAACCGCGATTGGATCAGTGATTGCGTGCTACTTAGCTTATCGCAAGTTTTACAATACCCAAATGCAGTTAAAGTAACCGTTTCTTAAAAAGTTCGCACAAAAAAGAGGCACAACGCAAATTTGCGTCGTGCCTCTTTTAACATAGATTTTTATGAATCCATTAAAGTATCAAGCATTTGTTGAACTGATTGGTTCAAGCTATCTTTAGATTTATCATTACCTAGATGAGTGTAAATTTCACCGACATAAACATTGTTTTTGAATAAGACATCAAAGACACCATCGATAATCGTTTGGGTCCGCGCTTGCTCTTGAACCGGGCCAAATGGATTGGCAAAGAAGGTGGTACTCATACCAACTTCATCAGTGGTTCCTAAAGCAAAACGTTTGCCATCCGTAAAGGTCTTCTTGGCATCGCCCAATTTTTCAAAACGATGCAAGCCAATTTCAGTATCATAGTTATTGGCGTAAACCCACATATCGATATGGTGACGTTTGATAACCCGGTCATAGGTGTTCGCTGGAATAATAACTCGGGCATTTTTTTGTTCCGGATTGAGGTAAACTCCACGGTCCATGTTGTTAAAGGCCACAGCGCTACTCAAATCATCAAGCCGGACGAACGCACCAATTTCAGTTCCTTGGGCATACAAGCCTTCAGGATCATTGGGGTCGAGCGTAAAGCTACCCATGTCATCAAAAATGGTTTCCATTTCATGAATCTGTTCACCAGCAATTTCTTGCAAAGCTTCAATTGATTCAGACTTACCGGCACCAGAATCGCCAAAGAAGACCACGGTTTTAGTTTTTCCATTTGAGAACTTAATTTTGACCATCGAACCATGGATTGGCAACCGGTTTTGATAAATCATGTGGAGGTTGTGCAACGTGAGACACATTTTCTTCATGTAACCAAAGTAAGTGGTTTGGTCATTGTAAGGTACTTCACCCACCCAGATATCATTGCTTTCATCGTAATGATAGTGACTGACATCACCTTCAGTTTTGTCGACCCCAAAGAGTAAAATCAAATCAGGTTTGTGGTTAGTAATCAGTTCTTCATCAGCCAGTTCAAACAAGTTGGCTAAGGCTAAACCACTGACAAAGTAGTCTTGATTGAAGTAAATAAAGGCTAAACTTTCACCAATTTTGGCTGGGTAACAGTACCATTCGCCCGGTTTTCCATCAAAATGATCGATTGGATTGTAATCGACACTTGAAAAAGTCCCTTTCCGTTTGTTACTTGGTGTATGCATCATCATTGGTGGTCGCAGCATAATTTTATCAATAAAGTTAATTGATTTTAATTGTTCATATTCAGTGGGAATTGACCACTTGTAAGGCTTAATCATAATGGATGCGTTCGTACCGGCATTCACTTGGCGATACGTATGATTAGGGAATCCCTGGATTTTTTCTTCCACGGCCCGGTAAAGATTACGGACAAGATCGTTAAATTTATCATCAATTCCTAAAAATTCGGTGTTTAGGATTTGGTTGTGAGTGGCATTCATGACTGAGATGCGCAGGAATGAACGATAGAATGAATACAAATTTTCAACACTAGTTAAGATTTCTTTAGCATCAAATGCGTCGTAAACGGTGGCATCGTCAATTAACAGTCGTTTAATCACGGCCACGTATTCAGCACTCGTTAATTTATTGATTTTCGTTTGATGGTTAGGCGTTGATGATAAGAAACAGTCGACCACTTGTAACATTTCATCGCTGTTTAATAGAGAGAAGATGTTACTCAAATATTTTCGATTGTATTTGAGGACGGCAATCTTTCGATCAAGATTCAGATACGTAGAGCCAGTTTTAATGCTATTCACATTTTCCATTGATAATCAGTTTCCTTTCTCGTTATAACCTTTTGGGTATTGAAACAATCATAATACAAGGCGAAACACGATACAAGTGGATATTTTCACAATCTTCAAAAAGAAAAGAATGAAAGCGCTGTTAACTCTAAATCTTAATGAGTTAACCGGAAAATGAAAAAATTTTAATGTTTGGCGAGATTTTGGTCAAGCTTGTTATGTAAGCACTTTTACAGTACAATTAATTCGACAATTAAATAATCATGAAAACACTAGGGGTGTTCGTAGACGAACTGAGATTTGCTTATGCAGCAAAGGCCCTTGGAACCTGTAAGTTGGTACTTGCGTAGGAAAGTGTAAAATAAAAATATCGATGAGTGCATGCCACATGTTGATATATTTTTACCATTAATCCTAAAGTCCACTGCGGCTTTAGGATTTTTTTGTTTCAGCTCATGGTTCAAACGATTGTTGAATTATCACAACTTCGTACCAAGAAAGGAATTTATCATGCAAATTGAACTTTTAGATCAAATTCGTGCGCAAAATCCAATTGTGTTTAACATTTCTAATTTTGTAACGGTGCAAGACGTGGCCAATGGCATTAATTCAATTGGCGCTTCACCAATTATGTCCGAAGAAATCGCTGAGTCTGAAGAAATGGTCGCCATCAGTTCTGCCGTAGCACTTAATTTAGGGGCCTTTACTACCGCCCAAGTCGCGCATATCAAACGGGTCGGCCAATTGGCTAACCAATACAAAAAGCCATTGGTAATTGATCCAGTTGCCGTCGGAGCAATTAAATTTCGCTTAGATGTCGCCGAACAATTATTAACTGATTTTCAAGTTGATATTATTCGCGGAAATGCCGGTGAAATTGCCGCCTTGGCTGGGGTCGATTGGCAAGCTAAAGGTATCGATGCTGGTGAAGGTAGTGGCGATTTAGATGCCATCGCGAAAGCGTGCGCCTTAAAGCAGCATTGCGTGGTAATTTTATCCGGTCCAACGGATGTGATTAGTGATGGCAAAACGGTGGCGAAAGTCAAAAATGGAACCCCACTATTTCAATTACATGTTGGTTCTGGTGATATGCTTTCCAGTATCGTCGGCGCGTTTGCTGCCGTTAGTGACAATTATTTTGAAGCAGCCAAAGCGGCCTGTGCCGTCTTTGCAGTCGCGGGCCAACTGGTGGCAGAAGAACTTGGTGGGGAACTACCTGGCACCTTTTCAGTTAAATTAATGGATAAACTACACTTGGTGACGCGTCAACAAGTTGAAGAAAAGTTGAGGGAAGCATAATTATGGAACAATTCGTACAAGCATTATCAATTGCCGGCTCCGATAGCGGTGGTGGTGCGGGGATGCAAGCCGATTTAAAAACGATTCAAGAACGGCACGTGTTTGCGACGACCGTGTTAGTGGCGATTACGGCGCAAAATACCTTGGGCGTCAATGATGCGTTTGCGTTACCTACCAAAATAATTGATGAACAATTTGAAGCTCTTGCTGAGGATTTGGCCATTAAAGCCTGCAAAACGGGGATGTTAGCCGATGTGGAACGGGTCCGGGCGGTCGTAAAAAACTTGAAAAAGTTTGATTTCGGTCCCCTGACGGTCGATCCGGTCATGATTGCTAAAGGTGGCGCTCCGTTGTTAAGCGAAGACGCAGTCGCGGTGGTAAAAAATGAATTATTGCCATTGGCGACGATTGCCACCCCTAATTTACCTGAAGCCGAAAAATTGACGGATGTGTCGATTGAAGATGAAGCCGATATGGAAATTGCGGCCAAAAAATTACAGGCCGTCGGGGTTAAAAACGTCATGATTAAGGGCGGCCATTTTGTCGGGGATGATCAAAGTAGTGACTTTGTCTTACTTGAAGATGGTACGTCATTTTGGTTGACTGCTCCACGCGTGGATACGATTCGAACCCATGGGACGGGAGATACGCTATCTGCTTGTATCACGGCTGAACTTGCCAAGGGAAAATCTGTTGAGGATGCGATACGAATTGGGAAAAAATATGTCGATGAAACGATTCGGCACGGCATTATTGTTGGGCACGGTCATGGACCATTGAATCACTGGGCAGGCCGCAATAGTGATGAAAGTAACCGGTAGGCGTGAAGCGGGATTATCAACTAACGTGATGAGCTGGAGATCAACTCAGGAAAAGGAAAAATTAATGAAATTTAAACCAGAAATGCTCCGCGTTTATTTAATTGCGGGCACACAAGATGTTAATCACGATATTGATGATTACTTGCGACGTGTGGAGAAAGCATTAATCGCCGGAGTAACGGCCTTTCAATTTCGTGAAAAAGGTAGTTCACAGTTAACGGCGGACGAACGTCTGACACTGGCACAGCAATGCCGTGAACTGACGACGAAGTATGATGTACCGCTGATTATTGATGATGATTATGAATTAGCCATTAAAGTCCATGCCGATGGGGTCCATGTTGGTCAAAAAGATCAACGAGTGGAACAAGTGATTGCGGCCGTTGGGGATGATATGTTTGTGGGATATTCATGTAATATTAAAGCGCAAATTGATCATGCTAATCAATTGCAAAAAATTGCCTATTTAGGAAGCGGACCAGTGTTCCCAACTGGCTCCAAAGATGATGCGGACCCAGTGATGGGATTTGAAAAATTGAAAGAATTAGTGGAATATAGCAATTTTCCAATCGTGGCCGTCGGTGGAATCACCCCTGATAATGCTAAAGACACAGTTGATAAAACTGGTGTGGCGGGAATTTCCGGCATTTCAATGATTATGCAAAGCACGGATGTGGAACAGACGGTTAAAGACTTATTATCGATATATTAATGATGACAACTCGCATTAAAACTAAAAGTATCTGCGGATACTTTTTGGAACGGAGCAAGGAAACACGTTCTTTCAAGGACGTGATGGATTGCTCTTTTTTATTGCCCGAAGGGCTATT
>NZ_BJEB01000050.1 GCF_005405445.1 Paucilactobacillus nenjiangensis | reverse complement strand
AATCTTGAGGGCAGTTTTATTTCTTGATATGGTTACGAGGAATGGAGCGTAGCGACATCCTCAGAGAGTTTTTTGTCGAAATAAAGTTCATTTTTTTGCCAAAAGTACTTTAATAGCCTATAATTTAACAAGTTATCTGAAACGGAGGTCGAGCCTATGGCCAGTGAATATTTAGAACATAAATTAGCATTGTTACCAGCAGAACCTGGGTGTTACATGATGAAAAATGTAAACAGCCAGATTATTTATGTTGGAAAAGCAAAAAATTTACGTAATCGAGTGCGTTCATACTTTAAAAGTGCCCATGAAGGTAAAACTGCACGATTAGTCAGCGAGATTGCTGACTTTGAAACTATCGTGACCTCGACTAATAAAGAATCATTTTTATTAGAAATTACGTTAATTCAAAAACATCAACCTTATTACAATATCCGCTTAAAGCGTGGCACGGGTTATCCTTACATTAAAATCACCAAAGAACGGGACCCACAAATCAAAATTACCGGTGAAGTTAAAAAAGATGGTGCCTATTATTTCGGACCATATCCAAATGTTTATGCGGCCGAAGAGACGATTCATTTCATTCAAAAAGTGTATCCATTAAGACGCTGTAATGGTTATCAAGGACGTCCTTGCTTGTACTATCATATGGGTCAATGTTTGGGTGCATGTTTTCAAGAGGTCCCCGTTGAAAAGTATGATTCACAAATCAAACGGATTAAGTCATTTTTAAGTGGGAATACTACCAAGGTCAAACAAAAATTAAACGCGGAAATGAAACAAGCTGCCGAAACGATGGAATATGAACGCGCTGGTGACTTACGCGATCAATTGCACTATATTGATGTGACCGTTGAAAAGCAAAAAATCATTTCTAACGATAAAACGCCACGAGATTTATTTAATTTCTATATGGATAAAGGTTGGTTATCGATTCAGGTCTTCTTTATTCGACAAACCCGTTTAATGAAACGTGAAAAACGATTATTTCCAATCATTGATACGGCTGAAGAAGAAATGACGACGTTTATCATGCAGTTTTATAATCGAAAGAACAATGTGTTACCTAAAGAAATTTTGGTACCAAAAGGGATTCAAGCGGACGAAATTAGCGAAATTTTAGGCGTACCGGTTCGAACGCCGCAACGTGGTGAAAAACGAGAATTGCTCGAACTGGCCGAGAAAAATGCTCGGCTTGTACTGGAAGAAAAATTCCGATTGTTGGAATTAGACGAACGAAAGTCAGTAGGAGCAATGCAAGAGATTGCAGATGCTTTAGGATTACCATTAGGTCATAAAATTGAAGCGTTTGATCACTCTCACATTCAGGGCTCAGATTTAGTTTCAGCATTGGTCGTCTTTACGGATGGCCATCCAAATAAAAATCTATACCGAAAGTATAAGTTGGAAACGGTCGATCATGCGGATGAAGCTGCCAGCACAAGAGAAGTCATTCGTCGGCGCTATACCCGCTTATTGAAAGAACATGAAGCTATGCCAGATATGATTTTTATGGATGGTGGAGAGATTCAGATGAATGCGGCTAAGGATGTGCTTGAAAATGAGCTTGGACTTGAAATTCCGGTCGTGGGAATGGTTAAAAATGATCATCATAAAACGGCAGATTTATTGTTTGGTGATAATGATGAACATATTAATTTGGACCCTAAAAGTCAGGGATTTTATTTAGTGCAACGAATTCAAGACGAGGTGCATCGCTTTGCAATTACGTTCCATCGTAAAGTGCATAATAAGCATTCACTCAGTTCACGACTGGATGAAATCGCTGGAGTTGGACCACGCACAAGAAATAAATTGTTAAAAGAAATGGGATCAATTAGTAAAATTGCGGCAGCGTCAATTGATGAACTGCGGGCGTTAGGCATTCCACAAAACACCGCCCAACTAATTAAGGTCTCTTTACAAAAAAATGCAGAAGTGGCCAAGGGCAGTAGTCATGATTAGGTGAAGACTACGCAAGCCAGTTAGTTAACGTTGCTGACATACTTTGACTATCACTTGAAAATCACCTATACTAGTAGCTTATGATAAATTTGAACGGAGAAAATAAATGTTTGTAGATCAAATAAAAATTGAAGTACGGGCCGGTAAGGGTGGCGATGGAATGGTTGCATTTCGTCGCGAAAAGTACGTCCCAAACGGTGGCCCAGCCGGTGGCGATGGTGGACGTGGGGGCAGTATTGTCCTGCGGGTCGATGAAGGGTTAAGAACCTTAATGGACTTCCGATATCATCATATTTTTAAAGCCACGGATGGTGGTAAAGGTATGATTAAGCAAATGACTGGTCGTAGTGCCGAAGATACAGTGATCTCTGTACCTCAAGGAACTACGGTGCGAAACACGGCTACTGGTATCATCATGGGCGATTTAGTCGATGAAGGCGATGAATTAGTCGTTGCTGCTGGTGGTCGTGGTGGTCGTGGTAATATTCGCTTTGCCAGTCCTAAAAATCCAGCGCCAGAAATTGCTGAAAATGGTGAACCTGGAGAAAAGTTAGAAATAGAACTTGAATTGAAAATGCTGGCTGATGTTGGGTTGGTTGGTTTTCCATCAGTTGGCAAATCAACATTTCTGTCAGTGGTCACGGGTGCAAAGCCTAAGATTGCGGAATATGAATTTACCACGTTGGTTCCAAACCTGGGGATGGTTAAAATAGATGACGGTCGTGACTTTGCCATGGCTGACTTGCCTGGATTAATTGCTGGCGCTTCAAAGGGTGTTGGACTTGGTTTACAATTCCTACGTCACATAGAACGTACGCGAGTAATTTTGCACATGGTTGATATGAGTAATGAAGATGAAGGCCAGGCGATTACACGTTTTAAAGCAATTAATGCTGAATTAGCTAGTTATGATCCCGAATTGTTGAAACGTCCACAAATTGTGGTAGCCACAAAAATGGACTTACCTAACTCAGCTGATAATTTGGCAATCTTTAAGCAACAATTGGCAGCAGATGATTCGCTTGAAGTCAAACCTGTCCTGTTCCCAATTTCTGCGATTACCCATCAAGGAGTCGCTGAATTGTTACAAGCAACGGCTAAGTTATTAGATGAAACTCCATCCTTCTTGATGAAAGATGATGCAGATGAAACAGTTTCTGAGCTCTACAAATTTGAAGAAGATGAAGCACCATTTGAAATCAATCAGGATGAATATGGTGTCTGGATTTTGACTGGTAATAAGATAGAACGCTTATTTGACATGACTGATTTAGATCATGAAGAAAGCGCAATGCGGTTTGCTCGTCAACTGCGTTCAATGGGTGTTGACGAAGCATTACGTTCGGCCGGGGCAGAAACTGGCGACACCGTTCAAATTCGGAAATTTACTTTTGATTTCGTAGAATAATCTGTGTACTTAGTATCGAATTAGCCTAATAAAATATTATTGTGGTCTAATCGATATCCAAATAAACGGGTATCTGTGTCTTGATAGTAAAAATGTTCGTCTGGATTTAATTGTGAAACCCGCGCTTGAAATTGATTCAAGGTGAGTGGTTTCAATTTGAGATTTGTAATCAAAATAATTTGGCCCGTTGGACCTAAATTTAATTCACTAATTGGATGGCTTTGGTGATTTATTTCGACATAAATAATGTGCGAACCGGATAGGTCGGCTGTTGATGTGTTGAAGTCAATTAATCGCATAAGTTCCTCCAGTTAGTGTTTTTGATTGCATAAACTATGCTAAAATTATTATAGTGATGTATTCGTAATAGCACAATAAAATGTGTATAGAAAGTAGTCAATAAATTATGCAAATTGAATTTTTAGGTACCGGTGCCGGGTCTCCCAGCAAGCAACGAAATGTGACTAGCATAGCTTTACGCTTACTAGAAGAAAGAAACTCGGTGTGGTTATTTGACGTTGGTGAAGCCACACAACATCAAATTTTAAATACCACAATTCGTCCACGAAAAATAGAAAAAATCTTTATTACTCATCTGCATGGTGATCATATTTTTGGTTTACAAGGGCTGTTGAGTTCACGTTCGTTTCAAGGTGGGGATGAACCACTCACTATTTATGGACCAACGGGGATTCAAAAATATGTGAAAACTAGTTTATCCATTAGTGAATCAAAACTAAGTTATCCATTAAACTTTGTGGAAATTTCAGATCCGGGCATTGTTTTTGAAGATGATACATTCAAAGTTGAGTGTGATCATTTAGACCATAAGATTGAATGTTTTGGATATCGAATCACTGAAAAAGACCATCCAGGTGAATTGTTAGTCGATAAATTACGGGCGGCTGGCATTCCTTCAGGCCCATTGTATGGCCAATTAAAAGCGGGTAAAACTGTAAAATTACCAGATGGCCAAATTCTAGATGGAAATGACTTTATAGGACGCCCACAAAAGGGTAGAATTGTAACTATATTAGGTGACTCTCGAAAGACAGAAGCCAGTGTTGTTCTAGGCAAAGATGCGGATGTTTTAGTGCATGAAAGTACGTATGGGAAAGGTGAGTCTAAACTTGCCAGAAATCATTACCATGCAACTAGTGTGCAAGCCGCAGAAGAAGCGAAAAAAGCTGGGGCACACAAGTTGTTATTGACTCATATTTCTGCAAGATATATTGGCAAGGATGCGTATGAATTAGCTTATCAAGTTCGAGACATTTTTGCAGATACCCGTGTTGTTAATGATTTTGATATTTTTGAAATTCCATTTAAAGGATAAATTCTAATAGAGGTGACGAATCATGTTAACGTTATATCAGCTAAAAGCATTGCGTTCCTTGAAAAATAAAATCGTATTAATTACTGGTGGTTCAAGTGGTATTGGTGAATCAACCGCCTATGAGGCAGCTAAACGTGGTGCAATTGTCGTCGTAGTGGCTCGTAATTTACGTAAGTTGGAATATGTTTCTAGAAAATGTTTAATTTTATCTGGTCGTCCTGCGTTTGCCTTCAATGCAGATTTAACGGATCCAGATCAAATTGATGATGTGTTAGCTCGAATCAAACGTGAAGTCGGTAGTGTTGATATTTTGGTCAATGCCGCTGGCTTTGGTGATATGTCACCGATAATTGAAGAGTCCAGAAAACGAATGCAAAAAATGGTGCAGTTGAATCTATTGGCCTTGATGTATTTAAGCCGACAAGCAGCACGACAAATGTTGAGTCAAGGATTTGGCGCGATTGTTAACATTGGTTCAATTGCAGGCAAAATTCCAACTCCGAATAGTAGTGTTTATTCGGCAACTAAAGCAGGTGTAATCAGTTTTAGTAATATTCTCCGGATGGAAGTTGCTGATTACGGTATCCAAGTCCTGACTGTTAATCCTGGCCCAGTGGAAACTAAGTTTTTCGACAAAGCTGATTCTTCTGGTGGCTACCTTAGCCATTTGCCAAGTGGCATGGTGTTAGACTCAACCACAATTGCCAAACGGATTTGGGGTAGCATTGGTTATCCAGTTCGTGAAATTAATATTCCATGGTACTTTAACTTTGCTATTTGGGGATATCATATTGTACCTGGTCTTGGTGATTGGGCAATTAAAAAGTTCTTTGACTATAAATAAGTAGAGCTGAGTGAATCGGGAACAATTGAGTACTAGCAAAGGATATGAAATGGCTCAAGGAGCCATAAGTATTCAAGCTAGACGGAGATTGTTGATTCAGGAAGCCGATAAAAAAGTAGAGCTGAGTGAATCGGAAACAATCGGAGTTTCAATCGAAGCTCCAATACATAAATAAGAATGGTGGGAAATTTAGTGTTAGAATCGCAATTTAATTGGAAATTACCTGAGGTTTCTGAACCGGATGTGGCAAAGAAACTGCAAGACCAGTTTAAACTCACACCCACCATTAGTAATATCTTAGTAAATCGAGGATATACCTCAAGTGAAACAGTTGAAAAATTTTTAAATCCGCAAATTGATGACATCTATTTACCAGATGCATTGCATGATATTGATAAAGCAGTTGAACGAATTCGTCAATCAATTGAAAATGGTGACAAAATTACCATTTATGGTGATTATGATGCTGACGGGATTACGAGTACTTCAGTTATGTATGAGGCTTTGATGACCGTTGGAGCAAACGTAAGTTACTATGTTCCAAATCGTTTTACTGATGGTTACGGTCCCAATGTGGATTCGTTTGGCCGATTAATCGATAGTGGCACTCAGTTATTTGTCACGGTTGATAATGGAGTTTCAGGAAACGAGGCAATTCGGTTTGCCAATGAACATGGTGTTGACGTAGTTGTCACAGATCATCATGAGCTACCTGAAATATTACCTGACGCGTTTGCAATTGTTCATCCACGTTTTCCTGGCACTGATTATCCATTTGGCGATTTATCTGGCGTTGGAGTGGCTTTTAAAGTTGCTTGGGCTTTGCTTGAAGAATTTCCGAGTGAATTACTAGATCTCGTTGCGATTGGTGAAATTGCTGATTTAGTCTCAGTAACGGATGAAAATCGTATCTTAATTACGTATGGTCTCAAACAACTACAACAGGGAATGCGTCCCGGTCTTCATGAGTTGGTTAAATTAGCCGGCGTGAATGAACAAAATTTAAATGAAACCAATATTGGTTTTGCAATTGCGCCAAGACTGAATGCATTAGGACGAATGGATGATGCTAACTTAGGCGTAGAGTTACTCACAACCTTAGATGATGAGCGAGCTGTTGAATTAGCAGCAATGGTTGATCAATTGAATCAACAGCGGCAAAAAGTTGTTGCTGATATTACTAAAGAAGCACTTGAAATGGCTACGGCAGATTATAATCTTGATAACCAAACCTTGGTGATTGCAGGTCAAGGATGGCACGAAGGTGTTCTTGGTATCGTGGCCAGCCGAATTGTAGAAAGTACCAACAAGCCAACTTTAGTGCTCAATATCGATGAAGAAACTAACATTGCTAAAGGTTCTGGAAGAAGCATTGAAGGTTTTGATTTATTTTCAAGTATTAATGTCGTTCGTGATATTACAACCTCGTTTGGTGGTCATCAAATGGCGGTCGGAATTTCACTTAAAGATACCGAGCTAGATAATTTACAGGTTGCCTTAGAAAAAGCAGCCGATGAAGCTAATTTAGCTGGCCAACCAAAACGGGTTTTGAAGGTAGCAGCAAGTGTTACCCCAGATGATTTAAATTTGGAATCGTTTTCTCAAATTGAACAGCTAGCCCCATTTGGCACGAATAATCAACGTCCAGTGGTCATGCTAGAAGACACTGCTATTGACAATGCTAAATCGATGGGCAAAACAAATGCCCATTTGAAATTTGAAATGGTCGGTGACAACAGCAAGGTAAACGCAGTGGCATTTAATCGTGGTGATTTAGTTGATCAAATCACGGCCAGCAAGGATAAAATATCTATTGCGGGCACGTTAGATGAAAATGAATGGCGCGGCAACAAAAGTGTTCAATTGATGGTCAAGGATTTATTAGTGAGTGGGACTCAAGTCATTGATCAACGAACTAATCATCTATCGGAAGAATTGTTTGAATTCTCTGGTCAGTATTTATTTTTTAATCATGATTTAGCTGCGCAACTAACAAATTATATTGATGCTAAATCAATCATTTTTGCGGATGAAATTACTAGTGAAATTCAAATTGAAACTTTGACGATTGTTGATTGCCCGGTCAATATTGCGGATATGAAACATGTATTGGAAATCACCAATGCACCATCAATTATTCGAGTGCTGTTTTATGAAAAGCATAGCGTGTACCTCAGTGGCATGCCAACCCGAGAAGAGTTCGGCAAACTGTTCAAATTTGTGCAATCGCATCAAAATGTAAACTTGAAAGCACAGTTGAAATTACTTAGTGATTATTTAAAAATCAATCAAGATAAGTTAATTTTCATGATACAGGTGTTTTCTGAAGCCGATTTTGTTAAAATAGAAGATGGTTTGCTCAATCGGGTTGATAACCCACAAACTGTTGCGCTCGAAGAAACAAATCGATTTAAGCAACGACAAATCCAAATGGAAACTGAACGTGAATTAATATATAGTGACTCGACAGATTTAAGAAAATTAATCATTTCAGCTGTCCAAAAGCACTAAGGGAGAATATGAAATGGCATTAGATTTAAAAGACTACATCGCAAGTATTCCAGATTATCCGGAACCAGGGATTATCTTTCGAGATATCTCACCATTAATGGCAAGTGGTGAAGCTTATCAACAAGCCACCAATGCAATTGCAAAATTTGCACGGGACAAGCAAGTTGAAATGATTGTTGGACCCGAAGCACGAGGGTTTATCGTCGGCTGCCCAGTTGCCTATGAATTGGGTATTGGGTTTGCGCCAGCTCGTAAAAAGGGGAAATTACCTCGTGAAACGGTCAGCGCAACTTATGCTTTGGAATATGGCACGGCCGAATTGCAACTTCAAAAGGATGCCATCAAACCAGGTCAACGTGTATTAGTCACGGATGATTTGCTTGCGACTGGTGGAACAATTTCAGCTACAATTAAAATGGTTGAAGAACTTGGTGGAATTGTCGTAGGAACTGCTTTTATTATTGAGTTGACTGATTTAAAGGGTCGAGAAAAAATTAAAGACTACGATATGTTAGCTTTGCTAGAATATAGCGGCGAATAATTTATTGAAAACTAAAAAAGCATTTGCGGTTGCAAATGCTTTTATCGAATAAATTAGAATGATTTACCAGTGAATTTGTTGGCAGGTAGTTCATCGAAGTTGTAGGTTTTAAGTTCTTCGATTGATTTGGTGTAATAATGTCCAGCTTGGCTAACCATTAAGTTCAGGTTTTCGTCTAATTCTTGTAATAAGATGAGTGGTTTGTTGGCATGATAGGCATAGCCAATTTCAAATGCGGTTCCACTATCAACATTTTCATGGATGAAATCTGTAACGGCGACAATGACATCGGCACGGTCAATTTCTTCCACATCATGGTTGAAAACACCTTTGGCCCATTGTGGAGAGCCATCATTAATTTTATCATCATTCTCGTCAGATAGTCTTGGACTAAAAAATTGATTCACCGTTGGATTTTCACGTAGAGCACTTTCAACTTTCGATACTCGATCAATTTGTTCATCACTAAAAAATGGACCTGCAAGGTAAATATTTTTCATAAGGACGCTCCTTTAAAATAAGATAATTCTATTGTAGCGAAATCAAGAGCAGTACACAATTAGGAGTTTAATAAAAAAATATCTAGGGGGATTTAAAAATGATTTTATTTGTAATAATTGGTGGATTGATGTTAATTATGAGTATTTTTTATCTAGTTAATTCAATTCAACAATATGGTACTTGGATGTGGGCAACGTTTATGACTGTTTTAAGCATTGTAATTGTTGGCGTTGGTGTTTGGGGGATGTGGCCAAAATGGACCGGTCAAGAACAAACAGCTGGTTCTGCAGCAAAATCAGCAGCTAGTTCTGCTGCCAAAAGTCAAAATACCTCTTCAAATAGTTCTGCTGCAGCTTCAATTGCAGCAACTGGAAAAGCTGGTTTAACCGGCCAAACTTCCGAACAAACTGCAGCCACTGCCCAAAAAAATGTGTTAACCCAATTAAAAAAGAATTTTAAATCATTTGGTTCAGTGACATATGATGAAGATAGCAAAACCTATTTTATTACACCAACAGATGATAATACTGTTAAAAGCTTAAATTATATCGTTCAAGATCCTACACAGGCAGATGCTGCTGGTTGGAGTACTTTAACAGGCAGCATTGTAAAAATATCTAAGCAATTGAAATCAGCCATGGGTGCAGGATATTCTTTGACGGTTACCAAACCGGCAAGTACTGAGCCGATGTTTACCGCTAAGGATGGAAAGACCACTTATGATATTGCTAATCAATAATCACTAGGCTAAAAAATGGCCAAAATAAATAAGGATTCAGAAAGTAAAATTTACTTTTCTGAATCCTTATTTAGTTGGTGATGTAAAACAAACTTTTAATCTCGGCTCTTTTTGACTAACAAACTAGTTAGGTAATAACCTAAGCACATAATGATTAAAAGTGGTAAGGTGGTTCCCAGAATTAAATCTAATTTTTGAACATATGAATACAACATGAAACCGATAATCCACCAAACAAAACTGATCCAAATTGGTAATTTTCTTTTGACTAAGAAGAAGGTAGCAAAGATAATCGCAAATAGTGGGGCGAACACCGCACCAATCGTGTACAAGAAATTTTGATAATAAGTCATTGAAATGAAGATGGCAATTAGTAAACCAATCAAGGTAATAATGATTGCAGTTAGATTAGTTTTGAAGTTAGGAAAAATATTTTTAATGTTAGTAGCCGCAGAATAAGCGTCCATGAAAGTTGTCGTGACCGTCGAGAAAACAATGATGAGCAACGCTAAGATACCTAAATTCGAGTGTGCTAGCACCGTGGCAAAGTCAGATTCACCGGTGACAATGACTGTGACCAAGCCGATTATAAACATAATACAACTACCAATAAAATAACCAGCCGAACTGACAAAACTGTCTAGGAACGGGCTTTTAGATTGTTGGGTGTAATCACCAATTAGTGGTAACCAGGAAAGTGCCATGGTGACATTTAGTTCGATAGCACTCCCAAAAGTCATCGATGCGGATGAGGGTGTAGCAACTAGCTGACCGGCGTCAAAGATTGCCCAAATTATTAGTAAGGATCCGAGAGCTAATAAAATAACGACGATATTGTTAATTCTAAATAGCCAATCATGATTGAATAACAACCAAATAATAATTAAGGCGGCGATGACAATTGAGACAAGTGCGACGGAATGGAAACCAAATAGATGCTTGGTAATGCCATTTACAGAAAGTTGTGCATTGACTATCATGACCGCAGTCCAGCCTAGTAACTGGAGTGCATTTAAAAATGAAAATACCAGGATACCAATTTTACCAAAGGCAATATCTGCGACCTGAATAGCAGATTTACTTTGTTTTGCAGAGATGTAAGCGGCAGGTAGCAGAAAAATAAAGCAGCCAATTAAGTGACCAATGATAATTGCAGTTAATCCAAGCCCAATTCCTAATGGTGCTATCATTGTACCCGTGACAATTTCAGCAATTGAAATGGCTGCACCCAGCCACAATAAAAATAATCCTCTTGATTTAGTTTGTTCCAATGAAACGTCCTCCAAAAATAATAGTATTACTTAGTTTTAATCCCGTTGATACGTTCGAACAGCTGGTGGGGTATAACTGACCATAAAAGCATAAATTTCGTCCAATGAATCTGAGAAAAATAGTTTGTTGCGGTCTGTTTCTGCCAAAAAGCCGTTGATTGTCATCTCATCAAACATGTTTATTAGTGAATCGTAATAGTGATTCACGTTCAGAAAAGTAACAGGAGTTGAATTATCGCCAATCACTGCCCAAGAAAAGGCTTCAGAAGCTTCCTCTAGCGTTCCGGGACCACCGGGTAAAGTTATGCATCCATCAGCAGATTCAAGCATACGGGCCTTTCTAATGGACATATTATCGACAATTTCAAGTTCAGTTAATCCTTTATAGGCAGCTTCGCGTTTAAACAACTCTTCAGGCATAATTCCATGCACCGAACCGCCAGCGTCTAAGGTGGCTTGGGCTAAAATACCCATTAAGCCAACTCCACCGCCGCCATATACCAAACCGATACCTTGATCAGCCAGCCATTGCCCAACTTGCATAGTAGTTTCTTTAAATTTAAGATTATTTCCTTCAGATGCGCCACAATAAATGGCAATATTATTAATAGTGTTCATAATTCACGACCAATCAAATGTATTTGTTAATGTGTTCAGTGTATAATAACCATGAATAGATAATCAAGATAGATGAGTGGAGAATTTATATGAAAAAATATGAAACAATCGATGAATACCTTGACGACTTACCTGAAATGGAAAAAGGAGTATCACAAATCATGCGTGAGTTATTTCAAGATGCAGCACCAGATGGCACTGAAACTATTTCATACAATATGCCAGCCATCAAAATAGATGGTAAAGTCATTGCTTATTTTGCACCGGCCAAAGGGCACTTGGGCTTTTATCCAACTGCAGAGCCTATCGAACATTTTAAAAATGAATTGACTAATTTTGAGACCACTAAGGGGACTATAAAAATTCCTTATACTTTACCGTTACCAGCGGGGATGATACGAGAAATTATCGAATATAGAGTTAATCAGATTCAAAATAAATAGGAGTGGCTGGGAAAAAACTAATTCCAGACTATAAATAAATACATTAATAATCCATGAAAAGATGATAATCATATGAAAAATTAATGTGAATTATTGTCAATATTTATTGAACTCTGTTATTTAAGCCGAATTCTTGCTATACTATCTACGGTACTTTTGTACTTACGATGAAAAATCGTTGGTGGTTCGTAACCATCCCACCATATAAAAAACTAGGGGGAATTAAATATGGAAAAGGCTCAAAGTAAGTCGACAGAGATTGCTAAAATTGGCATTGTCGCAGCTTTGTATGTAGCGGTGACAATGTGCATAGCACCGTTAAGTTATGGAGCAGTTCAATTGAGATTGGCTGAAGGGTTTAATCATCTAACAGTTTTTAATAAACGCTATATTGCGGCACTCACCGTCGGTTGTGCGATTGCTAACATTACCTCGCCACTAGGCATCGTGGATGTAATCTTTGGGGCGTTAGGTACTTTAGTGATGACTTCGATTAGTTATTGGATTGCTAAGCATATCCAAAATCCAATTTATAAAATGACTGTCAGCACAGTTGTCTGCACGATCTTTTCATGGAGCGTTGCGCTTGAATTAAATATTGTTAGTCACTTACCATTTTGGCCAACATATTTAACGGTTGCGTCTGGAGAACTCATTTCATTGTTGGTCGGAATGGTTATTTTTACCGCACTATCCAGACGGATAGATTTAAGTAAATAATTAATGAGGAATAAATATGACATTTGAAGAAATACTACCCCAAATAAAAGCTGGTCAAAAAGTAATTCGTGACAGTTGGACTGGGTCAGAACTATATATTTATGAAGTTCAACAACCATTAGAAAATGGTGAAGCAGTAGATCCATATTTTTTAATTAAAACCAAAGAAACACCTAGCTTATCAATGTTCCAACCAACAGTTTGCGATATTTTAGCGAGTGATTGGAAAGTAGTTGAATAAATATGTTTGAAGATTTGAAAGGTAAAAAAGCGATTGTCACCGGAGCGGGATCTGGCATTGGCTTAGCGCAAGTTAAGGCTTTGCTTAGTCAAGGTGCGATGGTTTGTGCAATTGACATCGACATCACCCCAGAACTTTTACAATTAAAGTCTGAGTTAGTGTCAATAATCAAAGCGGACTTATCGGTTGAAACTGAAGTTAAGCGTGCCGCAACAGATGAATTAGCTAGATTAGCTGGTTGCGATTTGTTATTGAATACTGCGGGGATTTTGGACAATTATGTCACTACGTTGGAAACAACTAGTGAACTATGGGACAAAATTATGAATACTAATTTAAAATCGCAATTTTTAATGGTGAATCAGATTCTGCCAGTGATGCTGCAACAAACCCATGGGGTTATTTTAAACATGACATCAATTGCTGGCATGGTGGCAGGTGGTGGCGGTGCTGCGTATACCGCGTCGAAACACGCTATTATTGGCTACACCAAGCAACTTGATTATGATTTTGCGGCACAGGGAATTCGGGCTAATTGTATTGCTCCGGGTGCGATAGACACCCCAATGAATGCTGCTGATTTTGCTGGTGACGGGGCGATGGCAAAGCAAGTAGCTGCTGAAACACCTGCCAAACGTTGGGCGCAACCAGAAGAAGTTGCCAACCTTAGTTTATATTTGCTGAGTAATGTATCTGATTATGTTCATGGAACCGTGGTGCCAATCGATGGAGGTTGGACCGCAAAATAAAATGCTAATCGTCTTTGTGATTAGCATTTTTTTGTGCATCTAAATGTTGATTTAATTTAGTTAATTCTTGCTTAATTTCGGAGTTTTCTTTACGGATGGTTTCTAATTCGGTCATCAGTTCATCCATGTCTTTTTGATCAGTTTCTTCGGCAAAATAACTGGTAATAGAACTCGTTAGCACCCCAATAAAACCAATCCCTAATGACATCAGTAAAATTGCGGCCAGCCGACCAACACCGGTATGAGGTGAGATATCACCATAGCCGACGGTGGTCACAGTTACGATGGCCCACCACAGAGAGTCTACGAGGGATGCATTTTCAGCCACCGCATACAAAACGGCTGCGAAGAACACAATTGCTAGTGATGAATAGAAAATATAAATTAGTCCATGAGCATTAAAAAATTTGCTAAAGTTTTTTTGCATCTTACCGGTTAGTCCAATTACTCGTAATAGTCTCAGTAATTTCATCGCTCTGAGAATGTGTGTCACACGCATGACTCGACTGAGTCGGAAGAGTGAGAAGAAGGCATCAAAAGGAATAATGGCTAATAAATCAAAAATATTTTCCCGAAAGAATTTACGTTTATTGGTAGCTAAAAATAGGCGGACGAAGTAATCAATGGCAAATAAAATCAAGATGCCCCAGTCAATCCATGAATATGGAGCCTGTTTTATATCTAAATTATCTGTATAATCTAAAAGAACAAGGGCGATTGAAATCATTGCCAATAGGACAATCACAACGTGGTACATTTGAATGGTATATCGCTTTAGCTTGTCATTCATGCAATTATCCTCCCGCTAGTATTTATCTATATTGTAGAATATTATTAAGTCAGCGTACAGAAATAGTATCAAGAAAGTTTGGAAGAAATGGAAATTCGAGTGTTGAGATATTTTTGGACAATTGCAGAAGAAAATTATGTGTCCAAAGCAGCAGAACAATTACATATCACACAACCGACTTTGAGCCATCAGCTTCGAGAACTTGAAACGGAGCTGGGGACAGAGTTATTTACCCGTGAAAAGAATCGGTTAAAATTAACCGAAGCCGGTTTATTTTTAAAAAGTAGAGCCGAAGAAATCTTATCGCTAACACAACGTACTGAGCAAGAATTTGAAGATCAAAAGAAACTACTATTTAGCGGAAATATTTCTGTTGGTTGCGTCGAGGCAGATAATTCAGACACGCTATCAATGATGCTTGAAGAGTTTGTGGCCGACTATCCTGAAGTGACTTTCAATATTTATACGGCTACTGGGGATGATATTACCGATCGACTGGATAAAGGGCTCATTGATTTGGCGATTTTATTAGCGCCTGTCGATACAGCCAAATATAATAAAATTGTCTTACCACGAGTAGAACGTTGGGGATTGCTCGTGTCAAACACATCATTTTTAGCAGAAGAAAAAGTGATTACACCGGATAATATTTTGGGGGCACCACTGATAGTTTCTGCTCGTCCTGCCGTTCAAGCGATGTTAACTTCTTGGGTGGGTGAAAAATCAGATCAATTAAACGTAGTGGGCAATATGAATTTATTGTTTAATACGATTCCATTAGTTGAACGGCAAGTTGGATCTGCGTTAACGATTGAAGGAGCAACAACGGGTCGAATTGGTGATGAAAATAAATTTATCCCGTTTGAACCAGCAGTGACTACAAATTGCGTGATGGTTTGGCGTAAAGACCGAGTAATTGCACCAGCTGCAAATGAATTTCTTAAGCAGTCAAAGCATGCTTTTAAGGCATAACAATTAAAAATATAAGCATTATACACATGAATCATTAGGCAGTATCATAACTCTTGTAAGTTATGGTGCTGCTTTTTTGAGTGCGCCCGGCATGGGCGCCAACTAGGTGGTGAAAGTCCACTGTGGGCCGTAGTAGTCGGAACCACTAGC
>NZ_BJEB01000049.1 GCF_005405445.1 Paucilactobacillus nenjiangensis | reverse complement strand
GACAACGGAGAAACTAGCAGCTTGATGTTAATGATTGTGAAATTCTAGGTCATCAGTACTTCTTGACAAAGAACCAATCAAAACAAAAAATTGTAGCGACAATTTTCGCTACAATTTTAAAATATTAATCTGTAATTTCAATTAACAAGTCATTTGAATCAATCACATCACCAGCGTCAACCAAAACAGCAGCAACTTCACCATCAATTGGTGCTTGAATCGTTGTTTCCATCTTCATGGCTTCGGTAATGACAATTGGATCACCTTTTTTAACTTTGTCACCCTTAGCGACGATGACCTTCAGCACTGAACCACTCATTGTGGCCCCAATTTGACCTGGTTGAGATGGTTCGGCTTTCCGTTTCTTCACAATATTATGAGAAACACTTGCATCATTCACTTTAATTTCACGGGCATGCCCGTTAATGTCAAAGTATAATGTACGATTTCCTTCATCGTCAGGTTCACTGATTTGGTTCAATTGAACGATTTCAGACTGGCCTTCAGCTAAATCGACATCCACCCGTTCTCCAAGACGCATGCCTTGGAAGAATGTTGGTGTGTCAAGCACTGTCACAGGCCCATATTGTTCTTGACGTGATACATAATCTAAATAAACTTTCGGATACATAATATAACTAATCACATCATTGAAAGTAACATTATGACCTAATTTTTCAACTAATTCTGCTTCTAAAGCTTTAAAATCAGCTGGTTTTGTTAAGCTACCTGGTCGAACAGTAGATGGCGTTTTCCCCTTTAACACTAATTTTTGTAGTTCTTTAGGGAATCCACCAGCTGGTTGACCAAGATCACCCATGAAGAAGCTCACCACGGAATCAGGGAAATCTAATGAAGCACCTTGTTCCATCACGTCTTCAGGAGTTAAGTCATGTTGCACCATAAAGAGGGCCATATCACCAACAACTTTTGAAGAAGGCGTAACCTTAATAATGTCGCCAAACATCATGTTAACTTGGCGATATTTCTTTTTAACTTCTTCAAACTTATCACCTAGACGTAACGCATTAGCTTGTTGTTCCAAGTTTGAATATTGGCCACCAGGCATTTCAGTTTGATAGATATCAGTTTGTGGTCCCTGCATTTTGCTAGCAAATTGTTGATAATAAGGACGCACTGATTTCCAATAACGTTCAACTGCTTCAATATTTTCAATTGAAATATCGGGTTGACGATCCGTACCCTTCATTGCGTAATAGAAACTTCCCATACTTGGCTGTGAAGTCTTACCAGACATTGAACTAGAAGCCACGTCGACAATATCAACACCAGCTTTTGTCGCTTGAGCATATGTGTAGATACCATTACCGGTTGTATCATGCGTATGCAAATGGATTGGCACATCGACATTATCTTTCAACGTTGACACTAATTCATAAGCTGCTTCTGGTTTCAACAAACCAGCCATATCTTTAATAGCAATAATATGTGCACCTTGTGCCTGTAATTCTTTAGCTAAGTCAGTGTAGTATTTCAAGTTATATTTTGACTTATCTGAATCTAAAATATCACCGGTATAACACATTGTTGCTTCAGCAATTTTATTATTATCACGAACAAATTGAATACTCTTTTCCATCTGTTCAATCCAATTTAAACTATCAAAAATACGGAAAACGTCCATACCATCTTGCGCAGATTGGTCGATAAAGGCTTTGAGCGCGTTATCCGGATAATTTTGATAGCCAACCGCGTTTGAACCACGGAACAACATTTGAGTTAAAGTTCGTGGCATCATTTTACGTAATTCTCGTAAACGAACCCATGGGTCTTCGCCTAAGAAGCGATAAGCAACGTCAAACGTCGCTCCGCCCCACATTTCGTAAGAGAACAAAGTCGGAAATGCTTTTTGCAGTCTTGGTGCAATTGTTTCCATATCCTTAGTGCGCATACGTGTGGCAAATAAGCTTTGATGTGCATCACGCATAGTGGTATCGGTCAACAGGACTTTATCCTGATTTTTAATCCAGTCCACTAACGCATCTGGTCCTTTAGCATCCAAAACATCCTTGGCGGTCACTGTGCCAGCTGGAATTGGATCAAAATCTTCATTGTAACTAAATTCAGGATAATATTTCTTTTCACGACTGACACCAGGAAAACCATTAACCGTTGTCGTGGCAATATAGGTTAATAATTGTTCACTTTCATCCGGTTTTTGCGCCAACTTGAATAGT
Source organism: Paucilactobacillus nenjiangensis (assembly GCF_005405445.1). Lineage (GTDB taxonomy): Bacteria > Bacillota > Bacilli > Lactobacillales > Lactobacillaceae > Paucilactobacillus > Paucilactobacillus nenjiangensis. The sequence continues at coordinate 13,647 of NZ_BJEB01000049.1, read as the reverse complement.
TCCGGGGTTTGATCAATAAAAGTCGTTGAAGCCAAACCACTACGGAAAGTGGGATGGTTGATAACGTTTTTCATAAATTCAATATTCGTTTTCACACCGCGAATGGTGAATTCATCCAACACCCGAATCATCTTGTCACAAGCTTCCTCATACGTATCAGCTCCGACAATTGCTTTGACAAGTAGTGAATCGAAATAACGTGTAATCACAGATCCGGTATAGGCATTACCACCGTCAAGACGCACACCGTTACCACCTGGAGAGATATATGTAGAAATTTTACCAGTGTTTGGCATGAAATCGTTTGTGGCATCTTCTGTTGTCACCCGTGCTTGAATAGCAGCACCGTGGTACGTAATTTCGTCTTGTTGTGGGTAATTAATCTCTTTGTGTAAATCTAAGCCCTGAGCAATCAAAATTTGCGATTGAACAATATCAAACCCAGTGATCATTTCGGTAATCGTATGTTCAACTTGCACACGAGGGTTAACTTCGATGAAATAGAATTGATCGCCATCAACTAAAAATTCAACCGTAGCGGCATTTAAATAATGTACGTGAGTTAAAAAGTTAACTGCGGCCTGGCAAATTTTTTGACGTAATTCAACTGGTAGCGCCACAGCAGGTGCAATTTCAATCACCTTTTGATTCCGACGTTGCACCGAACAATCACGTTCGAACAAATGAATCACGTTTCCATGCGCATCTGCCAAAATTTGAACTTCAATATGTTTAGGACTTGCTAAGTATTTTTCTAGATAAATCTCACTGTCACCGAAAGCTTTGGAAGCTTCACTTTGAGCAGTATTGTAAGCATCAACTAATTCTTCTTCGTGTTGCACAATCCGCATTCCACGACCGCCACCACCATTGGCAGCTTTAACAAAAATTGGATAACCAATTTTTTCTGCAGCAATTTTTGCTTCTTCAACAGATTCAACTGCGTGATCAGTTCCTGGAATGGTAGGAACGTTGGCTTCATTGGCAGCAATTTTTGCTTCCATTTTGTCACCAAACATTTCCAAGTGCTCTACTTTGGGTCCAATAAAAGTGATGCCTTCTTCGACGCATCGTTTATTAAATTCTGCGTTTTCGGATAGGAATCCATATCCTGGATGAATTGCGTCAATATTGTGTTCTTTGGCAATTCTAATGATATTTTCAATATCAAGATATGCTGCAATTGGTTCTTTACCTTCACCTACCAAATAAGCTTCATCAGCTTTAAAACGATGTTCTGAATATTCGTCTTCTTTGGCATAAATTGCCACCGCTGTCATGTTTAACTCATGAATCGCCCGAAAGATTCGTGTAGCAATCTCACTTCGATTTGCAACCAATACACGTTCCATTAAAGAAGTCCTCCATCCGTTTGTGAAAATTTCCGCATTTGTGAAATTTTAACTATTTTACCACTTTTAAACGCTTTTGTTGAGAAGAAATGTTTATTACTAATCCTAACGACGCGCACAAAACTAGCATACTTGAACCCCCGTAACTAATAAACGGAAATGTAACTCCGGTAATTGGTACCAAGCCTGTTACGCCGCCCACATTGAAAAATGTTTCAACTGCAAAGAATGTGGCCACTCCATAACAGATTAATGACTCATATGTTTTTTGACAACGGACGCCGACCCAAACTGTTCTGACAATAATTATGCCTAATAAGAATAAAATGATCATCACAAACAACACACCCATTTCTTCGGCAATAATCGCTAAAATAAAATCAGTATTGGGTTCTGGTAAATAACCCATTTTTTGAATACTATTACCCAGTCCAACCCCGAACAATCCTCCATGAGCGATTGCATAATATGAATTGACTAATTGATTTCCGGCCCCTCTGGCTGTGCCAAATGGATTGGCAAACGCCACAAATCGTGCCAACTTATAACTGCCGTTGGAACCACTAGAAGCAATATGTGTCGCAACTGGGCCCAGGATAATCATCAATGCTCCCGTACCTAGCACAATGAAACTAGCTCCCCATTTCCAATTAATTCCACTGGCCAAAATCATAACCACTACAATTGCTAAGTTAATAGCTGCACCACCGGTATCAGGTTGAATTGCAATCAGTCCAATTAGCGCCACAATCCAGATATACATTTTAAAAATATCCAATTCATGAAATGACGCTTGTAGCCCATAAGACATTGTTTTTTGATGTTTAGCAAAGATATCTGCGACGTATAAAATTAATAACAGCTTACAGATTTCTGCCGGTTGAATACTCATAAACGGCAGGTTAATCCAACCTTTAGCACCATTAACTGATTGACCCGCAAACAGCACATACAACATCATCGCCACTACGACAAAGAAAAACGTTTTTATCATGATTGGATGTCGCCACTTGTCAATGTTCATTGCAGTCATCAAAATTAACACCAGTAATCCTAAAATCACGTAGATTCCCTGCTTAATTAAATAACCAGTTGGTGTCCCCCCATTTTGAACGGTAATATCTGAACTCGCTGAATAAACCATCACCAGTCCAATCATACATAGTAGGATATATGGCACAAATAACCAATAATCCAAAAATCTTAGCTTTCCCCTTCGCATTTCGTAACGCTCTTTTCTTCATAATTATTATCGAGTTAATTCACTCATTATATCATATCCATAATTGAGAAAAGTTTAAAAATGGATATGGAAAGGCCTAGAAAACACAAAAAATCCTCGGAAAATTTCCGAGGATTGATTATTTATAAATTAATTATTTTTTTGAAGCAATCTTACGTTTTTTAGCTTCTTTTTCACGTAAAGTTGAATCAAGAATTTGCTTACGCAAACGAACATGATCAGGTGTAACTTCACAATATTCATCATCATTCAAGAATTCAAGTGATTCTTCAAGTGAAAGGTTAAGAGGAGTCTTAATCCGTGCCATTTCATCAGAACCTGATGAACGAACGTTAGTAAGGTTCTTACCCTTAGTGATGTTAACTGTAATGTCATTTTCACGGCTATTTTCGCCAACAATCATTCCTTCATACACTTCTGTACCAGGTTGAATCATCAACGTTCCACGGCTCTCAATTCCCATCATTGCGTATGTGGTAGCCTTGCCAGAGTTCATTGAAACCAATGTTCCCTTTGAACGACCAGGATTCCAGTTTTTAATTACTGGAGCATACTTTTCAAATGTATGGTTCATAATTCCGTAACCACGAGTTTGTGACATAAATTCAGTTGGGTAACCAATTAAGCCACGTGATGGAGCAAGGAATGTCAAACGAGTTTGACCATTGTCTGTCGATTCCATGTTTTGCATTTCACCCTTACGTTGTGCAAGGCTATCAATAACTCCACCAGTATATTCGTCAGGCGTATCAATTTGAACTTCTTCAAATGGTTCTGACATCACACCATCAACTTCGCGATAGATAACTTGTGGACGTGAAACACCTAATTCAAAGCCTTCACGACGAAGGTTTTCAATTAAAATTGAAAGATGTAATTCACCACGACCAGAAACTGTCCATGCACCAGGTTGATCAGTATCATCAACACGTAAAGAAACGTCGGTATGCAATTCAGACTTCAAACGATCTTCAAGTTGACGTGAAGTAACGAATTTACCTTCGCGACCAGCCATTGGTGAGTCATTAGTCCGGAAAGTCATTTGCAATGTTGGTTCGTCAATCCGAAGAATTGGTAAAGCTTCAGGATGAGCTGAATCAGCAACAGTTTCACCAACGTTAATTTCTTCCATCCCAGCAACCGCAATCAAATCACCTGCAACGGCAGATTCAATTTCAAGACGCTTAAGACCAAAGAAACCAAACAATTTAGTAACACGGTAGTTCTTCTTTGAACCATCAAGTTTCATTACTGAAACGTTGTCACCAACTTTGATTTGTCCACGGAAAATACGACCAATTCCGACACGACCAACGAAATCATTATAATCCAATAAGGCAACTTGGAATTGTAATGGTTCGTCACGATTGTCAACAGGAGCTGGAATCTTTTCAACGATTGTTTCAAAGATTGGCTTCATAGTTTCCTTTTGAGTTGATAAATCTGGATCCAAACTTGATGTTCCATTCATAGCTGAAGCGTACACTACTGGGAAATCAAGTTGTGATTCGTCAGCGCCTAATTCGATAAACAAATCAAGTACTTCATCAACAACTTCTGTAGGGCGTGCACCTGGACGGTCCACCTTATTGATAACAACAATTGGTACTAATTTTTGATCCAATGCTTTTTTCAACACAAAACGTGTTTGTGGCATTGTACCTTCGTATGCATCAACGACTAACAATACACCGTCAACCATCTTCATGATACGTTCAACTTCTCCACCGAAATCGGCATGTCCTGGTGTATCCAAGATATTGATTTGGCGGTCGCCGTACTTAACGGCTGTATTCTTTGAAAGAATAGTAATTCCACGTTCACGTTCAATCGCATTTGAATCCAAGGCACGGTCTTCAATCGATGAGTGTTCGTCTAATGTGTCTGATTGTTTCAACATTTCGTTAACTAGGGTTGTTTTACCGTGGTCAACGTGGGCAATGATAGCAATGTTACGAATATCGTCACGTAATTTCAACTTTATTTCTTCCCTTCATTTTTGAGCAAAATTTGGTATCACATTTTTGCAACCGATTAGCATAAAAAAACTGTGACATCGGTCACAGTCAACCAAACTAATTAGCAAGTTCAATGACTTCTTGGCTTGCTCTTTGCGTCGCTACTAATACAACAGTCGATGATAGCATATCTAACTGTGTTCCGTCAATACTTTTGACAACTAAGCCGAGTGTTTCTGCTAACACTTTGCCAGCTCCAAAGTCCCACGGCCGTAAGTAAGATATGTATCCACTCAGCTCACCATTAATAGTTGCAACATATTCAATTCCAGCACTGCCATACATTCTTGGCCCTCGACTAACCCGTGCCACATCTTGTAAATTGAATTGGTTTTCAATTAACAATGGACCACTAATCCCAATCAAGGAATCTCTAAGTGGAACATCTTCAGGTGCCTCTAATTTTGTTTCATTTCTAAATACACCCGAGGCTGGACCACCATGATATAAGTCATCATTCATGACATCAAAAATATAACCAAGCACTCCTTCACCATCGTGATAAAGCGCGATCATGATGGCAAAATGATTTTGTTGCATTACAAAATTCATCGTGCCATCAATTGGATCAACAATCCACGTCCAGCCATCTGTTCCAGTGACCTGATCACCAAAACCCTCTTCACCTAAAATTTGAGCCTCAGGTAAAATTTTTCGCAATCCTAATATCAAACTTTGTTCATTTCTTTTATCAACAGTCGTCACTAAATCTTTTCGCCCTGTTTTTTCATCAACATCAATTGGCTGCGACATACTTTGAATTGTGTCATCTTTAACTTGCCGAATCAATTGTTGAACTTGTCCATCAATTTCTTTTAAATCCATCATTAAACTTACCGTTCCAATCGAATTGTTTTCCTATCACTTGAATTTGCCAATTTGATTACTTCATAAAGTACGTAACCAGAATCATGGGCAAATTGTCGACCAAGTTGTTTTTCTTCAGATTTAGACTGCACAATGTCTTTAAATTTCCGATACTGTGTCAGCACTGCCTCACGATTTGCGCCACCTTCATACACATCTTCGACCAAGCCAAACATGTTCGTGACAGTAATTAGTTCTTCTGTTGTCCAATCATCATTTATTGGATAACTATAATTTTGGTTGTCCATTTTTATCTCCGTAATTTTATTGTTACTTAGATTTTACCACCGAATCAACCTGACCACACGAAAAATGAGAGTTTGAGTAGAAAATCACTTTTCACTCGAACCCTCATTTTAAACTCTATTACTTAAACGAACATTACTAAACGTGTTTCAACGATTAATAGTTGTTACACATTAATTTCTAGATGTGTGTTGGGAAGCCCAATGCAACGTCAGCAGCTTCAGCGATTGGTTCGCTAAGTGTTGGATGTGGATGGATAGTCAATGCGACATCTTCGACATTCATCCCGCCATTAACAGCTAAGGATAATTCAGCGATTAAGTCACTTGCTCCAGGTCCAACAATTTGTCCACCAACTAGATTGCCTTCATCTTTAGTAAATACCAAACGAACGAAGCCTTCTGGTTGATCCAAACTAACTGCACGTGCGTTACCTGCAAATGGGAATTTAGCAGTTTTGACATCTAATCCCTTGTCTTTAGCTTCGGCTTGGTTTAAACCAACTGTTGCTAGTTCTGGATCAGCGAAACACACTGCCGGAACTCCAACCCAATCATTGGCAGTGTTTTTACCTGAGATTGCACCAGCGGCGGTTTTACCTTCAAAGAAGGCTTTATGTGCCAATGCTGGTCCAGCCACAATATCACCAATTGCAAAAATGTTTTTAACATTTGTGCGACCTTGATTGTCAACTTCAACAAGACCATGATCATCCATTTTAACGCTGGTCATTTCAAGTCCAAAGTTATCAGTATTTGGTTTACGGCCAACAGAAACTAAGCAATAATCAGCTTTCAAGTCTGTAGCTTTACCGTCAACTTCATAAGTGATTGTTACACTCTTATCATCTTGAACTGACTTTTTAGCCATAGCGCTGGTGATAACATCAACACCCTTGTTCTTCAATTGTTTGAGTACAACAGCTACCATGTCCTTTTCAAAATTAGGCAAGATTGATGGTGTTCCTTCAAGGATAGTTACGTGTGCACCTAAATTAGCATATGCACCAGCTAATTCAGTTCCAATGTAACCACCACCAATAACAACTAATTCTTTAGGAATTTCTGGTAAGTTAAGTGCACCGGTTGAATCGATGACACGTTTTTCAAACTTAAATCCTGGGATTTCTATTGGACGACTACCAGTAGCAATAATTAAATTCTTAAATTTAATTGTTTGTCCACCGCCATTGTCCATGAATTGTTTAGGTCCAACATCCATAGTACGTAGTTGAGAATCATTGTCCAGGAATGCTTCCTGATTGAGAACTTCAACCTTGTGTTTTTGGAGCAACATTTTAACACCGCTTGTCATACGATCAACAACGGAATGTTGTTTCCAATCTTGAGTCTTAGTAAAGTCAATTGTTGCTGGTTTTGTCGTGATTCCAAAGACAGAAGCATCATTAGCCTCTACCAAACGATGACCAGCATTAATCAATGCTTTTGATGGGACACATCCAACGTTAAGACAAACTCCGCCTAACGTTCCTTTTTCAATCAAAGTCACTTTTTGACCTAATTCAGAAGCCCGAATTGCAGCGACATATCCACCAGGTCCACCACCGATAATGACTGTTTCTTTTTCTTCAACATCTGCCATGTGAAAATCATCCTTCCATCAACATCATTGCAGGATCATGCAATAATTGTTTCATGTAATTTAATGCATTTTGTGCTAATGCACCATCAATCAAACGGTGATCATAGCTCAATGATAATTTAAGCATATTACCAACTACGATTTCGCCATCTTCATTGACATATGGTTCCTTGGCAATTTTACCAACACCTAAAATAGCAACTTCAGGTTGGTTGATAACTGGAGTAAACCAGCCGCCACCAATTGAACCAACATTACTGATTGTGATTGATCCACCACTCATTGCTTTAGCTGATAATTTACCAGCATATGCAGCTTCAGTATTTTCGCTAATTTCCTTAGCAATTTCGAACATACCCTTAGAATCAGCATCTTTAATGTTTGGAACATATAATCCATCATCAGTGTTGGTTGCAATACCGATGTTGTAATAATGTTTGTAAACAATTTCTTGTGATGCATCATCAATTGAAGCATTCAATTCTGGATACTTCTTGATAGTTGCAACTAATGCTTTGACAACATATGGCAAGAAAGTCAAATGAATTTCTTGATCTGCAGCAACTGTCTTGTACTTCTTACGATTAGCCATCAAGGCTGAAACTTCAACATCATCAAATGATGTAACATGTGGAGAAATGTCTTTTGAAGTCCGCATTGATTTAGCAATAATCTTACGCATTGGTGACATTGGTTCGCGAGTTTCAGCATCCCCATTGTCAGACTTGTAAGGTTTAACTGCTTGTGCAGTTGCTTTAGCTGGTGCGGCTGCTGGTGCTACACCTGTAGTAGCAGCTGGCGCAGCGGCGCCACCGTAATTGTCAATATCTGCTTTGACAACTTGACCATGATTACCACTTGGGGCAACTGTACTGATGTCAATACCCTTATCACGAGCATATTGACGTACTGATGGCATTGCCAAAACTAATTTGTTTGGTTCTGCTAATGCTGCAACTGTTGCCGTAGCAGCGGGTGCTGGTGCTTCTGCTGGTGCTTCTGGAGCGGCTTCTGCTGCTGGAGCAGCTTCTGCAGGTGCACTATCATCACCAGTGTCTGGAGATCCATCATCAATTTCAACGAGAGTATCGCCAATTTCAACTGTGTCTCCTTCTTGTGCAACAATTTTTTTAATAGTACCTGAAACTGGAGTAGGCAACTCCGAGACAGACTTATCGTTTTGAATTTCAACGATTGTGTCGTCTTCTTTGACTGTATCTCCTTCTTTTACGAGCCATGAAGCAACTTCACCTTCAGCCATTCCTTCACCAAGCTCTGGGAGTGTAAATTTAAAAGCCATATTGTATTCATCCCTTCTGAAATTATTTTAGTAATTTTAGTAGCTTAAAGTCTCACGTACTTTTGCTTCAATATCATCTGCATTTGGAATCCAAACATTTTCAGCTTGAGCAAATGGATAAACACTATTTGGCGCAGCAACTCTAGCGATTGGTGCATCAAGTGACATAATAGCGTGTTCTGAGATTTCTGATGCAACAACTGCACCAACCCCTGCCATTTTTTGTGCTTCTTGAACAACAACAACTTTATGAGTTTTTTCAACTGAGGCAAAAATTGTGTCTGTATCAATTGGTGATAATGAACGTAAGTCAATAACTTCAGCAGAAATATTTTCTTTAGCTAATTTTTCAGCAACCGTTAATGATTCATTAACTTCTGCACTATAAGCGACGATAGTAACATCTGTACCTTCACGAACAACTTTGGCTGTATCCAAAGGAACAGTATATTTTTCATCAGGAATATCGTCTTTCATTGAACGATATAATTTTAAGTTTTCCATAAATAATACGGGATCATTATTTTCAACTGCAGAAATTACTAATCCTTTTGCATCATATGGATTACTTGGAGTAACAACACGCAATCCTGGAACTCCTGTAAAGAAGTTTTCAAGGTTATCAGCATGCATTTCAGCGGTATGAGTACCACCACCAAATGGTGTTCTGATAGTAATTGGTGAATGTTTTAGCCCACCAAAGCGGAAACGCATACGAGCCATTTGGCCTGCAATTGAATCCATTGCTTCAAAAGTGAATCCCATAAATTGAATTTCTGGAATTGGACGCCAACCTGTTAGTCCAAGACCAACAGCTAGACCTAAAATACCAGATTCTGCTAATGGTGTATCGAATACTCGATCTTCACCATATTTTTCTTGTAGTCCTTGGGTTGTTCTAAATACACCACCGTTTTTACCAACGTCTTCCCCAAAAATTAAAGTCTTTGGATCTTCATCAAGTAGAATATCTAACCCATCAGTAATTGCTTGAATATATGATTTTTTAGCCATGATTACTTCGACTCCTTTTCTTCAAATTCGGCGATTTGTTTAGCAATATCAGGTGTAGGAACTTCAAAGGTGTTCTTCAGCATATCAGAAACCTTTTCTGGTTCTGTAGCATCAGCAACTTTCAAAGCTTCCTTGAATGATTCTTTGCATTCTTCAACGTATGCATCTTCTTGTTCTTGTGACCATTGGCCCTTGTCAGTAAGATATTTACGCATTCTAATCAATGGATCATTGTCGAACCAAGGTTTTTCTTCTTCCTTTGTACGATAACGACTAGGATCATCACCAGCACTACTATGAGGACCAAAACGATAAGTTAAAGTTTCAATCATAACTGGTCCGTTGCCGGCTGCAGCAAATTCACGAGCTTCTTTAGCAACAGCATAACAAGCTAAGATATCCATACCATCAACTTGAACACTTGGAATACCAGCAGCAACAGCTTTTTGAGCTAAAGTAACGGCAGCAGTTTGTTTTGGACGTGGAACTGAAATTGCATATCCGTTATTTTGAATAATAAAGACTGCAGGTGCTTGATAAGCTCCAGCAAAGTTCATACCTTCATAAGTATCACCTTGAGAAGTACCACCATCACCTGTGTATGAGAATGCGACTGCATCTTCACCATTTTTCTTAAGTCCTAAAGCAACTCCGGCAGTTTCAACCATTTGGGCACCAATGATAATTTGTGGCATTAATGCACGCGCCTTAAATTGGTTACCAACCACATGGCCTCTTGACCAAAGGTATCCTTCTGCAACAGTTGCACCATGTTGAATTAATTGTGGAAGATCACGATAAGCAGGTAACAGATAATCATTTTCCTTAAAAGCAGAAACCGTACCCATTTCACTTGCTTCTTCACCATAAGTTGGTGCATAGAAGCCTAAACGACCTTGACGTGAGAAATTCATCGTTTGTTCATGCAGTGCTCGTTCCCAAACAAGTTTCTTCATGAAATCAAGCAGTTGTTCATCCGAAAATGTTGCCATCAATTCCTTATTAACAACTTTTGCATCATTATCTAAAATTTGGACTGGTTTGAAATCACCGCCCAAATCGGCCTTAATTGCTGCAAAGTCAACGACTTTCTTACTATCTTTAGCCATACCTAACACGTTCCTTTCTATATTAACGTTACACGTCTCCTTGAAATGTAAGCGCTTTATTTGTCTACTCCTTTAGTATACACTGCCACTTTCTAATTGCAAGGGGTGTCTTGGTCAATTTTTCCTTATTCGTATTTAAAGTAGTGACTACCGAACAGTAAAATAGTTCACAATCGATACACATATACCATTTTTTGCCCAGTATATCAACATTATAATTTGCTCACAGTTTCACATTATCCCTAAAAATTTTATGCTTATGTCATTCACATTTAAATATGATAAAATATAATTATTGAAAAATTTGAATGGAGCTGAATATTTTGTTTTTAATGAAAGATATCACTCGAGATGGTAATCCCGTTCTGCGTCGCTATGCTGACGACGTTCAATTTCCACTCTCGAAAGAAGATCAGCAACTAGCCACCGATATGATGGAATATCTTGAGGTCAGTCAAGACCCAGAATTATGCGAAAAGTACGGATTACGCGCTGGAGTTGGTTTAGCTGCACCGCAAGTGGGAGTTTCTAAACAAATGGCCGCAGTACTTGTCCCACCAGCTGAAGAAGATGATACTGAACCTGAGTTCAAAGATGTCATCATTAATCCTGTCATCATCAGCGAATCAGTCCAATACGGTGCACTATCTGAGGGTGAAGGCTGTCTGTCGGTTGATGAAGATGTTCCTGGTTATGTTCCTCGTCACGATCGTATTACGCTCCGATACCAAGATGTGGCCGGTGAAACACATACGATACGTCTGAAGCATTATCCAGCAATCGTCTGTCAACACGAAATTGATCATCTTCATGGCATGCTATTTTATGATCACATTAATAAAGAACATCCTTTTGAAGCACCGGAAGATACAATTTTATTCGGGTAAACTATAAAGAGCCGTTAATGAAATTCATTAACAGCTCTTTTTGATTTGCTTAAGATAATTTGGCTAAGTCTTTGACATATTCAGCAGTAGATTCATTTACGACGTAGGCAACATCTATATGCAACTGATCCAAATATGTCCATAAATCTGTTACTATAAAGATTCTGTCGACATCTTCATACGATTGAATATCATTTTGGTCAGCATAAGTATTTAATTGCGAATTTAGTTGCCACCTCACCTCATCAAAATTAATTTTATTTGGCCCAACTGTAAATTGGTATTCAAATGCCATTACTCCTGCTCCCCACATATTGGCAACTGTTTCAGATGCAAATTGTGAATCCGGTGTTTCAATGTAGTCACGTTCAATTAAAATTGGGAGTACATCGTTCATGGCAGCATCCGTTACTTTTTGAGCATCATTGGTAATAATGGAGATTGCTCGTTTCGAAATCATTCGATGCACTAACAGATACACTAAAACTGCAACTACTATTGCTACTATTATACTAATAATCACAGTATCACCTCTTTCTATTAATAGAATAACATTATATTCTATCCTCAGAAAACAATATCATTCAATTTAGTTTGTCTGTTAGCATTAGTAGTAGTAATGTGCTAAAATTAAACTTGATTTACATCGATTTTAAATACAAGGAGTTTTGAAAATGATTTTTAAAGTATACTACCAAGAAACAAAAGTTCGTAATCCTAAACGTGAAGATACCCTTTCAATGTATGTTGAAGCTGATTCATTACCAGCTGCACGTGTCCTTGTGGAAGAAAACACAGATCACAACATTGAATTTATTGAACAACTTTCTGATAAAGCCTTTGAATACGAAAAAGAAAATCCAAACTTCAAAATGACTACATTTTAATTAACTTGCGATTTGATTAACGTCCAGGCTGGATTCCTGGGCGTTTTTATTTTTGTTAAATTACCTCAATCTAACCCATCGGGAGAACATCCATGTTTCTAAACATCATATTAAATAATACAGCTGGAAGCGGAAATGCCCGACATTCGTGGGAAATCGTGCAAACAGAGTTGGAAAAACGACATGTTAGATACGAACTAAAAGTATCCAAATATAGTGGTCACGCCGAAAAACTTGCACTACAGTTGGCCAAGAAAGCGACCCCCGACTCCATTATCGTGGTGCTTGGTGGTGATGGAACGCTGCATGAAGTCGTTAATGGTCTGCTAAAGCATCGTCGCGAACTGCCTTTTGATGTCCCTGTTGGCTACATTCCATCAGGCTCCGGTAATGATTTTGCTACTGCTTTAAAAATGACGACGGATCCATTGACCGCACTTGAAGATATTTTGTCATTAACAGAACCAACCACCATCAACGTTGGCTATTATGAAGAAGCAATGCGCCATGAGCGTGGCTTTTTTGTGAATAATATTGGAGTTGGCTTTGATGCTGCCATTGTTAGTCGCACTAATTCTGCTACTTCAAAAAAGGCACTCAACAAATTGCATCTAGGATCACTCTCGTATGTATTTTCGCTAATTGGTGTCTTATTTCATCAAGATTCATTTCAATTAATGGTTAACAACCGAAACAATCATGATATCTATCAAAAAGCGTTTCTTGTGACGACCTCAAATCATCCATATTTTGGTGGAGGGGTTCCCATCTTGCCAAATGCCAACGTCCACGATCCTGACTTGGAACTAATTGTGATTGAACGCCATAACTGGTTAATTCTGTTATGGATTGCGTTATTTATTCCCTCTGGAAAACACTTAAATTCTCATTGGGTACATCACTACAAATCAAGCTCAGTTCGCTTAACGACATCCTCATTAGAGTTCGGACAATCAGATGGAGAAGAAATGGGTAGCCGTTTCTTCGACTTATCAATGAATACAGTTCAATACCCATTTTGGATTAAGTCTAGAAAATAAAAGACGTGGCTGGGAAAAAACTAATTCCAGACTATAAAAAATAAAGGGACTTTGGAAAAACACTCCAAAGTCCCTTTAACTA
>NZ_BJEB01000048.1 GCF_005405445.1 Paucilactobacillus nenjiangensis | reverse complement strand
TAAATTAAGTGTTAAAGAATATGAAGACCCTTTTAAGGGTTCCAGGTAAGTAATAACGTCGCCACTTAAAGTGGCGGCAAAAGTGACAAATGCATTCAATTGGCTTTGATGAAATAAAAAGCCAGCGCCTTGAGATGCTGGCAAGTACATAGGGCTTATAGCCCATGAACAAACCACCCGTTTTACGGGCGGTTATGATTGAATTATTTAAAGGTCTTTTGGATCAGGTAAAAAATGCAAAAAAATAAACCATCCTGAGGTAGGATAGTTTATTTTAAGAAATTAAACTCGAGTGACTTTACCTGATTTAAGAGTACGTGCTGAGACGTAAACTTTCTTTGGCTTACCGTCTACTAAAATCGTAACTTTTTGAAGATTTGGCTTCCAGCTACGACGACTTGAGTTAAGGGCATGAGAACGCTTGTTTCCAAAACGTGTCCGCTTACCAGTAATAAAATCTTTTGCCATGAATAACCCTCCTCATCTCATTGAATTTTGACTTGAGCGCTTGTTACAGCGCGATAACTCACTTAAATAATTTACCATAGCCGCGAATACATTGCAAGAATTTTCTTTCAAGTAATTTCACTTGACAGTAAATTATTTGCAAATTTGCGAAAATAAGCTAAAATATGTATTCGTTGTTGCACAAATGGACTAAAGCAGCATATTCTGATATTATATCATTAATGAGTTCAAGCAGAAGGGAGCCAATAAAATGGCAGTCAAAATTAAAACCCAGTTTGGGACTATTGATATTACAAACGATGTAATTGCAACAGTAGTCGGAGGGGCAGCTACTGACAACTATGGTGTTGTCGGGATGGCAAGTCGTAACCAATTGCGTGATGGTGTTAACGATATTTTAAGGCGTGAAAATTACAATAAAGGTGTAGTTATTCGTCAACAAGATAATGGTGTTTCAGTAGATGTAAACATTATTGTTGGATATGGCACAAAAATTTCAGAAGTTTCAAAAAGTGTGCAATCAAAAGTAAAATACAACCTAGAATCAATGCTTGGTGTTACGGCTAATTCAGTTAATGTCTTAGTACAGGGCGTTCGTGTACTAGCTGACTAATTGATATTTGTTCATCTGGAGGAAATTTAATTGACAGTTACAAAAATTACAAATCTTGAATTCGGTAAAATGGTTCAAGCTGCTTCGGCATGCTTGGAACAAAATGCCGAATTTATTAATTCGTTAAACGTTTTCCCGGTCCCAGATGGTGATACGGGAACAAATATGAGCATGTCCTTAGCAAGTGGTGCTAAATATGAACGCGAAGAAAGTAGTACTCGTGTGGATGATTTAGCTGCTGCAGTTGCTAAGGGCTTATTAATGGGAGCTCGCGGAAACTCTGGAGTCATCCTTTCCCAAATTTTTCGTGGCTTTTCAAAGGGCATGGAAGGCAAGGCAGAACTAACTGCTCAGGATTTTGTTGAAGCGTATGCTAATGGGGCTAAAACAGCTTATAAAGCAGTTATGAAGCCTACTGAAGGTACAATTCTGACCGTAGTGAGAGAATCTGCCGCTGCTGGAAATAAAAAGATTACTGAGACTGATGATTTAATCGAAGTTATTGAAACCATTTTTCATGCTGCTGATGAAGCTTTAAAAACAACCCCTGATTTATTGCCAGTGCTTAAAGAAGTTGGCGTAGTGGATTCTGGTGGGCAAGGACTTGTCTTTGTCTTACAAGCATTTTATGAAGTGTTATCTGGCAAAACTATTGAAGTCGAAAGTTATCAACCAGATAATGCCCAAATGGATGAAATGATCAATGCTGAGCACCACCGTAGTGCTCAGGGTCAATTAAATCCCGATGACATCAAGTACGGTTATTGTACTGAAATTATGGTACGACTCGGTCGCGGTAAACAAGTAGATCAAGAATTTGATTACGACAAATTTTATGAAAAATTAGCCGGTTTAGGCGATAGTTTGCTTGTTGTAAATGACGAAGAAGTTGTTAAAGTTCACGTTCATACGGAACATCCAGGCGAAGTATTAGCTTGGGGACAAGAATTTGGTGATTTACAAAAAGTTAAAGTTGATAACATGCGTTGGCAACAAGAAGAAATCATGCAATCTGATGAACAAGAGTCTCCTGTGCCTGCTGCGGAACAACCTAATGGTGAAACAACTAAGACGATTGATACTGCTATTATTTCGATTTCTAGTGGAGATGGCATTGCCACATTATTCAAGAGCCTTGGAGTAACTCACGTGATTAATGGTGGTCAAACCATGAATCCAAGTACCCAAGATATTGTGGATGCAATCAACGCAAGTGGTGCCAAAAGTGCGATTGTATTACCAAATAATGGCAATATTTTCATGGCTGCAGAACAATCCGTTGATGTGGTTGATATTCCGGTTAAAATTGTCCATAGTAAGACGATTGCACAAGGAATGGCCTCATTACTTGAGTTTAATCCTGATGCCACGTTAGAAGACAATCAAACTGCAATGGAAGAAGCTTTATCAACTGTCAAAAGTGGTGAAGTGACTGTTTCAATCCGCGACACAACTGTCGACGGGGTTGAAATCAAAAAAGATAATTATATTGGTATCGTTGATGGTAAAATCACCGTTACCCATCCTGAAATTAAGCAAACGGCGATTGATATGGTTAAATCAATGTTGGATGAAGATAGTGAAATTGTCACAATTATCATGGGAACGGAAGGCAATCAAGCTGACGCTCAAGAAATTGAAAACGCACTATACGAAGTGGACGATGAACTTGAAATTGAAATCCATGAAGGTGGACAACCAGTTTATCCATACTTAATTTCCGTTGAATAATTAAAAAATGTGTGTGACATATTCTAAATCAGTTAGATATATGGAGCCGATTGATACAGACTAAATTGTATATTAATGAGGCTGTGCCGAAACGAATGTTTTGGTACAGCCTCATTTATTCAGAAAGGAGGTAACATGTTAAGTTTACAAGATTCTGTGGGTAATTTAGCTGGTGTTGGACCTAAACGAGTTGAAGATTTAAAAACATTAGGTATTTTTACTGTTGAAGATTTGTTACTGTATTTTCCAACTCGATACGATAGTTATGAAATTCAAAATCCTAATCAGGCTGTTGATCAACAAAAGTTAACTTTGCAAGGGACAGTCATGTCGGAACCGGTGATTGCACGGTTTGGCTATAAACGTAATCGGCTCAGTTTTAGGTTAATGGTCGATACGGAAGTCGTCATGGTTACATTCTTTAATCAACCCTATTTGAAAGATAAGGTTGAATTAAGCAAAGATATTGCCGTATATGGCAAGTGGGATGCAGTCCATAAACGGTTAGCAGGCACAAAAATCGTCAATATTACTACTAATCAAAACTCGGTGGATGCTGTATATCCCACTAATAAATCAATGAAACAAACCACGCTCCGAAAATTTATTAAGACGGCTTTTACAGCATATGAATCTGTGATTGCATCGTTACTTCCTCCTAAATTAATTCAACAATATAAACTAATTGAACGCAAAGACATGATTCGTGAAATGCATTTTCCATCAGATGATACACAAGCTGCTGAAGCCAGACGGACGGCAGCTTATGAAGAGTTTTTCTTATTTCAACTGAGACTTCAAGCCATTAAAATGGAAAATCAACAAAAAAATGGCATTTCAATTTTATATCGGAATGACGAATTAAAAGATTTTATTCACGCATTACCGTATGAACTGACAAAAGCTCAACAACGAGTGATCAATGAAATTTGCCGTGATTTACGTCGACCAATCCAAATGAACCGTTTGTTACAAGGAGATGTGGGGTCCGGTAAAACGGTGGTGGCCGCGGTAGCAATGTACGCCACGATTACGGCAGGTCTCCAGGCGGCCATCATGGCACCAACTGAAATATTAGCCGCGCAACATGCTCAAAACTTTGCTAAAATGTTTGAGGGGTTACATGTTAATATTGGCTTATTGACTGGATCAATGACAGCGAAACAACATCGTGAATTAACCGCCCAAATTAAAAATGGTTCCATCAATTTAATTGTGGGGACCCATGCCTTGATTCAAGATAGCGTTGAATATGCTAATTTAGGCCTGATTGTTACCGATGAACAACATCGTTTTGGCGTTAACCAACGGCAAAAATTGCGCGAAAAAGGTGAAGATCCCGATGTGTTAGCCATGACTGCCACGCCAATTCCGCGAACGCTTGCCATTACTGCCTATGGAGAAATGGATGTGTCCGTGATTGATGAATTGCCAGCTGGTCGGAAAACGATTAAAACTAGTTGGTTGAAAACTAATCAAGTTGGGGTCGCCTGGGAAAAGGTCAGACAAGAATTAGAGCAAGGCGCCCAAACCTATGTCGTGACACCGTTAATCGAGCAATCTGAAACGTTGGACGTTCAAAACGCCCAAGACTTATTTGAAGAATTACAAGAGTATTTTACTCCACAATATCAAGTTGGTTTACTCCATGGTCGAATGCCAAATGATGAAAAAGATGCAATCATGGAAGCTTTCAAAGCTAATGAAATTCAAGTGCTTGTCTCAACGACGGTAATTGAAGTTGGGGTAGATGTTAAAAATGCATCGTTGATGGTTGTATATGATGCGGACCGTTTTGGATTGGCACAATTGCATCAATTACGCGGACGAGTTGGCCGCGGAGAGCGTCAAAGTTATTGTATTTTGATTGCAGACCCTAAAAATCAAGTGGGAATTCAACGGATGCAAACGATGGTTGAAACGACTGATGGCTTTGTGGTCGCTCAACGTGATTTAGAATTACGGGGATCCGGGGATGTTTTAGGATTAAAACAATCTGGGGTGCCAGAATTTAAAGTAGGTGATCCAGTGGGAGAACTTAAAATGTTACAAATTGCGAAGAGTGACGCGGCCGATTTGTTGTTAACGCCTGACTGGGATACTCAAACTGAAAATTTACCACTCGTCGAATATTTAACGATTAGAAAATTACAAACACACTTTGATTAAGGATGGTAACTGATATGAAAATTGCAGTCGACGCAATGGGCGGAGATCACGCGCCTAAAGAAATAGTACTTGGGGTTGAGCAGGCCCGGGATTTGTATTCCGATATTGAGTTCACCTTGTATGGTGACCAAGCACAAATTAACCCTCTTTTGACTAGTCAAGATCGAATTACCGTAGTTCATACGAGTGAAATGATTGAGATGGGCGAGGAACCTGTCCGGGCAATTCGGAGTAAGAAAGATTCTTCAATTGTACGTGCCGCGACAGCGGTGAAGGAAAAAGAAGCAGATGCATTTTTCTCCGCTGGTAATACTGGTGCTGTCATGGCCGCGGGTTTATTTATCGTTGGTCGCATTAAAGGAATAGATCGTCCTGGATTGACTTCGATTTTACCGGCAGCACATCCGGATACCGATAAACAAAATTTTGTTTATTTGGATACTGGGGCCAATGCTGAAAGTAAAGAAAAAAATCTAGTTCAATATGCCTATCTAGGTAAATTTTATGCGCAGAAAGTTTTAGGCATTGAGAATCCTTCAATTGCTTTATTGAATAATGGTGAGGAAGAAGATAAGGGTGATCGATTACACAAAGCTGTCTGGCAATCACTCAACAGTGCAGACGATTTAAACTTTATTGGCAATGTCGAGGCTGGAAGTTTACTCATGGGTAAAGCGGATGTGGTCGTAACTGACGGTTGGACTGGAAATGCTGCCTTAAAAGCGACTGAAGGTACTGCTAAGACCATGTTAGCCTTAATTAAGGACAGTATTTTAAAGGGTGGTCTGCGTGCCAAATTAGGTTATTTGATTCTTAAACCGGTCTTTAGTATCGTTGGTAAAAATATGTCAACTTCAACTTATGGTGGGGCAGTTTTGTTAGGTTTAAAGGCCCCCGTAGTAAAAACACACGGTTCTTCTAAAGCTGATGCAATCAAGAATACAATTGGTCAAATCAAGACCATGATTGAGTCACAGGTCGTTAATCAAACTGTTGATTATTTTAATAACCAAGAAGTACTTGAAAAGATGGACAAGACCGGCAAAATCGACTAGAATTGGTTAGGTTAAATTATTACAAGGGGTTTGTAAAATGGAAAAACAAGAAATTTTCGATAAAGTTTGCGAAATAGTTGGAGATCACTTTGACATCGATCAAGCGAAAATCACCAATGATTTGAATTTGAAAAATGATTTAAATGCTGATTCCATCGATTTTGTGGAATTCGTACTTGAAATTGAGGATACTTTTGGTTCTGAAATTTCAGATGCAGAGGCTGAAAAGCTAAACACAATTGGTGAAGTTGTCGATTATATTGCGGAACATCAAGCATAAAAATTGAATCTGAAATGGCCGACACGGGGATTCCTCGTCTCGGTCATTTTTGCGAATACTGCTTTATATAAGCGCTGAAAACACGTATAATATAAGGCAGAAGTATTATTAGGAGGATGATTACCATAAAAGAATTAGAAGATCATTTGGCTAAAACATTTGGAATCCATTTTAACGATTCCAGTTTGCTGGCTGAAGCGTTTACCCAAGCATCGTATGTCAATGAGCATCCGAAAGAAAATTTAAAATATTATGAACGCATTGAGTTTTTAGGCGATGCCGTCATGCAACTAACTGTTTCAGAGTATATTTATCAACGCTATCCAGAAATGCCACAAGGGAAGTTGTCTCGATTACGTATTGCGATGGTTCAAGAAGATAGTTTTAGTAAATTTGCCTTGGAATGTCAATTTGATAAATTCATTCGACTCGGAAAAGGCGAAGAAAAAGCCGGTGCTCGTCACCGGTCATCATTACTCTGTGATATTTTTGAATCGTTTATTGGTGCACTGTATTTGGATCAAGGACGTGATGCAGTAATCAAATTTGTCACCAGAGTGGTATTTGCCAAGTTAGATCAAGGTTGGTTTGAACAAGAAGTTGATTATAAGACCCGCTTGCAGGAATATTTGCAACGTCATGGGGATGTTGAAATTGACTATGATGTGACCAAAGAAAGTGGCGCTGAAAGTGAGCGTGTGTATACCGTAGCTGTGAGTGCTGATAATAAAGTCATTGGTGAAGGTACTGGTACTTCAAAGAAGCGTGCAGAAATACAGGCCGCCAAAAATGCATTAACGAGATTACAATAATAAGGTAGCTGTGGGAGAGTAACATGCGACTAATTTCGCTTGAAATAAATGGTTTTAAATCATTTGCACAAAAAACAAAAATTGAATTCATGCCGGGGATGACGGGAATTGTTGGCCCGAACGGTAGTGGTAAAAGTAATATTATCGAGGCAGTCCGCTGGGTAATGGGGGAACAGTCTGCTAAGGATTTACGTGGGGATCGCATGGCTGATGTCATTTTTTCGGGTTCCTCAACGCGTAAATCACTCAATCGCGCCGAAGTTTCAATTACTTTTGATAATTCAGATCATTATATTAACAGTGACTTTAATGAAATTCGAGTGACTCGGCAGCTTTACCGTAGCGGTGAGAGCCAATATATGATTAACAATCAGGAATGTCGTTTAAAAGATGTAACTGAGCTATTTATGGACTCTGGACTTGGCCGAGAGTCTTTTTCGATTATCTCTCAAGGTCGAGTTGAAGAAATTTTTAATGGCAAGCCAGCTGATCGTCGCAAGGTAATTGAAGAAGTCGCTGGTGTGTCTAAATACAAGAAAAACAAAGACACTGCTGAGAAACGCCTCAACGATAATAATGACAATTTAAATCGAGTGAATGATATTTTAGCTGAGTTAGAAAGCCAAGTTGAACCATTGGCCGAACAAAGCGCTCTTGCAAAAGAATATCAGGAACAAAAAACTCGCTTTGATCAATTAGATAAAACCAAAACAGTTTTAGATATTACGGATAATCAACAAAAGCATCACGAAATCCAAGATCGAGTTGAAAATGCCAAAAAAATGAGTGAACAATATGACACTCAAAGTACTGAATCCGCACAACAACTTTCCGAGTTAAAGCAACAACAAGTTCGCTTAACGAAAATTAAAGACGATTTACAGGCGAAATTACTGATTCAAACTCAATCAATTTCTGAATTAGAGAACAACCAAAACATCAACGCAGAACGAGCCAATAATCGTCAAGCTAATTTGGAGCAAATTCAAAAGCAAATTGAACAGCTAACGGCACAAATCAGCGAGCTCTCAACTGAATTAGCTGATTTAAATACCGAACAAGCTGCTCACCTGGCAACAGTTAGCCAGAATAAAGACGACCTAAAGCAACTAAAATCAATGAGTGCTGAAGAACGCCAAGCTCAATTAAGCCAGCAAATAGAAGACTTACAAAATCAGCAAATTGAACAGATGCAAGCTTTGACGACATTACATAATCAAAAAGCTTATCTGATTAAGAATCATGAACAAAATGATCAACGACAAAGCCAGTCAAATATTGATTTGGCAGCGGCCAAAAAGCAACAAGCACAGCTCGCCGACAAATTAAACCAAGTTGAAGAAACGTTGACCAGTGAGCAGGCTGCTTTATCAAAACAAGAGACAGCACTGAAAGAAGAAGTCACCCGCCGTCAAACATTACGAAGTCAGTACGACGAGATTCAAAAGCAATGGTATCAAGCACTAGGAACTGAACAAACCTTGCAGGCTAAAATTAACGGTCTAAAATCGTTAGAAGCCGATTACTCAGGATTTTATCAAGGGGTTCGGTATACGTTACAACATCGCAACGAGTTCGATGGGCTACTTGGGCCTGTGTCTGAACTAATTGATGTGCCACCCCAATACATGACAGCTGTTGAAACAGTTTTAGGCAGTCAATTACAGAATTTGGTCGTCGATAATTCTGCGACAGGTAAACAAATTATTAAATACTTAGTTTCAAAAAAAGCAGGCCGGGTTACGATTTTACCGGTTGATTCTCTGTCGGTGCATTCACTAAATTCAAGCTTACTGGATTCACTAACTACGATGGCCGGTTTTGAAGGAGTCGCAAGTGAATTAATTTCGACTTCTAAACAAGCATCAACTGTAGTTAAGCATCTATTAGGTACGACGGTGATTGCAGATAACCTTGATCATGCCACCCAAATTTCAAGAGCTGGACAACATCGAGTCCGGGTTGTCACACTAGATGGCCAATTAATTAATGCCAGTGGTTCTATGACTGGTGGGGCCAATAAGCAACAACGTCAGGGGCTATTAAGCCGCCAACAAGAACTGGAAACTTTGGAAACCAAATTAGTTGATGCGAAAACTGCTAGTACTCAATTTGAAGAAAAAGTGGCTAAATTTGACGATGCGATTAAAGCTAATCAACAAAGTGGTGAAAAGCTGCAACAACAAGTGATTGCACAACGCGCCACGGTCCAAGATATCAACGGGCAATTGCAAATCTTACAAAACGAACAAACCGTCGTGAATAAGCAATTGACTGCTTTGAAATTCGAAGTTGATCAAAATAACGAAGAATCAACTTCGTATGCAGATACGTTAGCGAGAAATGAAACTGATGATAAGACCGTTAATGAGTCAATTGCAGCGTTAAAGACACAAATCATCCAGTTAAAAGATGATTTAGACAATCTACAAACTGATGCGTCGGTACAAGCCAAGCAGATTCAAGCTCGTGAACAAGCGATTGCCGTTGAAACCGAAAAAATTCAACACGGCCAACAGGAAATTAATCGAGTTCAACAAAGTATCGAAGCTCAAGAAGCACGTTTGGCTAATCTCAAACAACAAACGGATACGACCAGCGCTACCCAAGCTGAACAGGAAACTCTCCAAAAAAATAATCATTTGCGATTAGAAGAATTGATTGCTGCCAAGTCAGCAACTGAAAAAGAAATTACCACGACTAGTCAAAAACTAGACACTAATTCATCTGAGGTGGAACTCGCAGATCAAAAACAAGTTCGCACCCAAGAATTACAACGTGCGGCTTTAAATGAGTTAAATGATGTCAACGCCCGCAGTGTGAAACTAGAAACCCTGATTGATACGGGGATGAATCGCTTGAGTGAACGCTATGCGATGTCCTTTAACGAAGCTAGCCTAGACTTAATTGATTTGCCCATGCCTGAGATTATGAGTCAATTAAAATTACTCAAACGAGGATTGGATGAAATTGGTCCAGTTAACCTTGGTTCAATTGATGAATACGAACGAGTTTCTAAACGGTTCAATTTCTTAACTGAACAAAAAGATGATTTAATGGCTTCGAAACGACAGCTGAACGAAACCATGGCTGAAATGGATGAAGAAGTTAAAACTAGATTTGAAACTAGTTTCCATGAAGTTGCCCATGAATTTGAGCAAATTTTCGTCGAAATGTTTGGTGGTGGACAAGCTAAACTAGTTTTAACGGAACCGGATAACATGTTAACGACCGGGGTAGATATCATTGCACAGCCACCTGGGAAAAAGAATCAACAGATGAGTTTACTGTCTGGTGGTGAACGGGCACTGACGGCGATTACGCTTCTATTTTCAATTTTGGCCGTGAGACCAGTACCATTCGCTATTTTAGATGAAACTGAAGCTGCCCTTGACGACGCCAACGTTAATCGATTTGCGAGGTATTTGAGCACGTACGGGGATGATGGACCACAATTTATTGTCGTGACCCACCGTAAAGGTACCATGATGAATGCTAAAGTTTTGTATGGGGTAACCATGCAAGAATCTGGAGTGTCCAAGATGGTATCCGTGTCATTGGAAGATGTTAAAACAACTTAAAGGAGTCAGAATATGGGATTATTTGATATATTTAAGCGCAAAGCAACTAAACCTGAAGAACCCAAACCGGTTGAATCAGAAACTAGCGAGGCACCACTGACTGCCAGTGAAGAAAGTGCGATTAGCTCAGACACATCAGTTGATCAAACGTCTGTCGTAGAACCTGAATCAAGCTCTAATGTTGAAGCACAACAATCGTCAGAGGTTGATAGTCAAACTGCCGCTTCGACTGAAAGCTTAGAATCAGAATCGATGGTTAGCAAATTAGCCAGTCAAGAAACTAGTACCATTGCTGAACAATCAGAAAGTCTTGCATCAGAAGACTCTAATGAATCGTCTGAAACTGAAACCTCAAAAACACCAGTCGAAGTTGATTCTACTGAGACCAGTGATGAACCTGAAGAACCAGTAGCCGATGAACCTGAAGATTCAGTAACTGAAGAACCGGCAGTCGCCGAACATGAAGAAGCAACCTATGAAAAAGGACTGGAAAAAACCCGTTCCACATTTGGTAGCCGTTTAAATGAATTTTTAGCTAATTTTAGAAGTGTCGATGAAGATTTCTTTGAAGAGTTGGAAGAAACATTAATTAAATCAGATGTTGGTTTTGACATGGCAGTTTCCATCAGTGACCAATTACGTGATGAAGTTAAGCTTCAAAATGCCAAAAGTAAACAGGCGGTTTCCAATGTTATTATCGAAAAGCTAGTCCAAATTTATGATGACCAAGGTAAAGACGAAGATAACAGCATTCATTTTGCAGCTCAAGGCCCAACCGTCATTTTATTTGTTGGGGTGAATGGAGTTGGAAAAACCACTACCATTGGGAAAATGGCTGCTAAATACAAGCAACAAGGCAAAAAGGTGCTCTTAGCCGCTGCTGATACTTTCCGAGCGGGAGCAACCAAACAATTGCAAGTTTGGGGTGACCGCGACGGTGTTGAAGTAGTTACCGGTCCAGAAGGTAGTGATCCAGCGTCGGTTGTTTTTGATGCTGTTGATAAAGCTAAAAAAGAAAACTATGATGTCTTGTTCGTTGATACCGCCGGTCGTTTACAAAATAAAGTTAATTTGATGAACGAACTAGAAAAAATGAAACGGATTATTGAACGTGAAATCGCGGGTGCTCCTCAAGAAGTATTGTTAGTTTTGGATTCTACGACGGGACAAAACGCCCTGACACAAGCCAAAATGTTTAAGTCAAGTACCGATGTCACCGGTATTGTGTTGACTAAACTAGATGGTACTGCTCGTGGGGGAATTGTGTTAGCCATCCGCAATGAATTACATTTACCAGTCAAGTTTGTGGGCTTAGGTGAACAAGTTGCTGATTTACAAGAATTTGACGCCAGTGAATACGTCTACGGTCTCTTTAAAGGGCTTGTAACTGAAGAAGGATAAAGCACATGGAAATTGAAAAAAACGAGCGCATCAATTCATTATTTGAATTTTACCAGGCACTCTTAACTCAAAAACAAACGGACTATATCCAACTTTACTACGCTGATGATTACTCATTAGGTGAAATTGCTGAGGAATTTAATGTCAGCCGACAAGCAGTTTATGATAATATAAAGCGTACAGTCGCCATCTTGCAAGACTATGAAAACAAACTTCATCTTTACGCCGAATTTGTGGCACGAAATCAAGTGGCGGATGAAATTCAAACTTATATAAACAATCAATATCCAAATGATCAAACCTTGAAGTCATTGATTAAACGACTTGAGAATTTAGAAGAAGAATAGGAGAGCTGATTAATGGCTTTTGAAGGATTAACTGAACGATTACAAAGTGCGATGTCTAAGTTACGTCGCAAACCTAAAGTTACTGAAGCAGACCTCAAAGAAACCATGCGTGAAATCCGCTTGGCCTTGCTGGAAGCCGATGTTAACTTCACCGTTGTTAAAGACTTTGTCAAACAAGTTCGTGAACGTGCAACTGGAACTGATGTTTTACAAGGATTAAACCCAGCCCAACAAATTGTTAAAATTGTTGATGAAGAATTAACCAAAACAATGGGTTCAGAAGCGGTTCCGCTGAACAAGTCAGGTAAGATTCCTACTATCATCATGATGACCGGGCTCCAAGGGGCTGGTAAAACTACCACCGCTGGTAAATTAGCCTTAAAGTTAAAAAATGAAGAAAACGCACGACCAATGTTCATCGCGGCCGATGTTTATCGCCCAGCTGCGATTGACCAATTAGAAACAGTTGCCAAATCAATTGATGTTCCGGTTTTCCAACTTGGAACAGATGTTGATCCGGTAGAAATTGTCCGTCAAGGACTTGAAGAAGCCAAAGCAAAACATAATGATTATGTCATCATCGATACGGCCGGTCGTTTACAAATCGACGAAAAGTTGATGAACGAATTAGTTAATATTGAAACCTTGGCTCAACCTGATGAAATTTTGTTAGTTGTCGATGCCATGACTGGTCAAAATGCGACTGAAACCGCCGATGGATTCAACAGTAAGCTCAATATCACCGGGGTCATCTTAACTAAGTTAGATGGCGATACCCGTGGTGGGGCTGCGTTATCAATTCGGGCAGTCACTGGCAAGCCAATTAAGTTTGTCGGTCAAGGTGAAAAAATGACTGATTTGGATGTCTTCCATCCAGATCGAATGTCATCTCGAATCTTAGGCATGGGTGACATGCTGACCTTAATCGAAAAAGCACAACAAGATTTCGATGAAGATCAAGCCAAGAAAACTATGGATAAAATGCGTGAAAACTCATTTGACTTCAACGATTTTCTCGACCAAATGGAACAAGTTCAAAACATGGGCCCAATCGAAGATATCATGAAAATGATTCCAGGGATAGCCAATAATCCAGCCATTAAAAATGTGAAAGTTGATCCAAAAGATATGGATCATATCAAAGCAATTGTCTATTCAATGACGCCAGCGGAACGTGAAAACCCAGATTTATTAAATCCAAGTCGTCGTCGCCGACTAGCAGCTGGTGCAGCACGACCAATTGTCGAAGTTAATCGAATGATTAAGCAATTCAATGAAATGAAAAAGATGATGAAACAAGTCTCTAGCGGTAATATGGCGGGGATGGAACAAATGATGGGCGGCAACATGCCTGGTGGTCGTTTGGGAAAATTAGCCATGAAACAAATGACTCGCAAGATGAAGAAAAATAAGAAAAAGCGCAATAAGCGTAAATAAATTTTAACTGTTAAGTAAAAATACTTTACAAACTATTTTTGAAATGGTATATTTATATCTGTTAAAAAACTTCGAGGAGGTGTTTACACATGTCAGTTAAAATCCGTTTGAAACGAATGGGATCAAAGAAGCGTCCATTCTATCGTATCGTTGTTGCCGATTCACGTTCACCACGTGACGGCCGTTTCATCGAAACAGTTGGAACATACAATCCATTAGTTGAACCAGCAGAAGTTAAGCTTGAAAAAGAAGACATCATGCAATGGTTAAACAATGGTGCCCAACCTTCAGATACAGTTCGTAACTTGTTATCTCAGGCTGGAATCATGAAAGAATTTCATGAATCTAAAATGACAAAAAAGTAGTCGTTTAACGAATACTCAATAATGAAATTAAGTCACTTTATAAGGGACGTGTTGCTTCTACGGTCCGGTCTTTGATGAATAATCAAATCGCGGAAGTTTCGTTTCATTATTAATGATCGTCAAACACAAAACTCCCACACATTAGTGTTGGGAGTTTTTTTAAACTAATTTCGGACTTAATGAGGAAATGAAATGAACTATTACAAAATTGGCACCATCGTTAATACACATGGATTAAAAGGGGAACTCAAAATTTTGTCAGTCACGGACTTCCCTGAATTACGCTATAAAAAAGGTAACCAAGTCTATATCGCAGCTAAAGATAGCAAAATACCCGTGACTATCAAAACCGTTAAGTTACAAAAAAATATGTATCTAGTTACTTTCAAAAATTTGGAAGATATTAACTTGGTTGAAAAATACAAGGGTCTTGATTTAATGATTAGTGAAGATGACCAACAAGAATTAAATCAAGACGAATATTACTATCGTGACATTGTGGGTCTAACCGTTGAAACTGAAGATGGTCAAACCATTGGAACAATTAAAGAAATTCTTTCACCTGGGGCAAATGACGTTTGGGTCGTTAATCGCAAAGGCCAAGATGATTTACTTTTGCCAGTTATCGATGATGTAATTAAAACAGTCGATTTAGCAGAACATAAGGTGATTGTTGAACTGATGGAGGGACTATAAAATGCGGATAGATGTATTGACCTTGTTTCCAGACATGGTTAAAGGTCCCTTAAGCGAGTCAATCATTGGTAAAGCCATTGAAAAGAATTTATTAGATGTTGAAGTAACTGACTTTCGCGATTACACTGACGATAAACAAAACCATGTGGATGATTATCCATATGGTGGTGGTGCGGGGATGTTATTGCAAGTCCAACCCATTTTAACCGCCTATGCAGATACCGTTGCTAAAACAGCAGATCAATACCCAACTGGGAAAGTTATTTTAGTTGATCCAGCGGGTCGAAAATTTGATCAACAAGTCGCCCAAGAATTATCACAGGAAGAACATTTAACGTTTATCTGTGGCCACTATGAAGGCTATGATGAGCGAATTCGGAGTATTGTCACTGATGAAATCTCCCTTGGGGATTTTGTCTTAACTGGTGGTGAATTGCCAGCCATGGTGATGATTGATGCTGCAGTGCGTTTATTACCAGAAGTGTTAGGTAATCAAGAATCTGCTCCGAGTGATTCATTTTCAAATGGGCTACTGGAATACCCACAATATACACGCCCACCTGAATATCAGGGGATGAAAGTCCCAGAGGTGCTGATGAATGGTAATCATCAACTAATCGCTGATTGGCGTGAAAAAGAATCGTTGCGAAGAACTTATTTGCGTCGTCCAGATTTATTAGAGCAAATCGAATTAACAACCAAACAACGACATTTGTTGTCAGATATTAAAATCGAAGAATCTGAAGATGAAATTGAATAGTACTTTACATTAAACTATCATGTATGCTATTATTCTATATGGCTGTAGAGCCACAGTAACGATATTCCGCTGCTAATAAAACATGAATGTCGATTGAAAAGGGAGAAACAACATGCGTCAAAATGACTTAATCCAAAAAATCACTTCAGATCAATTACGTAGTGATATTCCAGATTTCCGTGCCGGAGACACTGTTCGAGTTTATGCTCGTATCGTCGAAGGAACTCGGGAACGTGTTCAATTATTCGAAGGTGTTGTTATCAAACGTCATGGTTTCGCAATCAGCGAAACTTATACTGTTCGTAAGATCAGTAATGGTATTGGTGTGGAACGTACATTCCCACTTCATTCACCACGTATTGATAAAATTGAAGTAGTTCGTCATGGTCGTGTTCGTCGTGCTAAGTTATATTACTTACGTGCACTTCATGGTAAGGCAGCTCGTATTCAAGAACGTCGAGTTTAATTACAGAAAAAAGCAATCCGCTTGGATTGTTTTTTATATGAAACAAAATAAATTTACGGCGCACTAAAACAAAAGTACCCATAAATTTGAAAAAAATGTATAATTTA
>NZ_BJEB01000047.1 GCF_005405445.1 Paucilactobacillus nenjiangensis | reverse complement strand
CAAATGTTATTTGCTTTTGACTATTGTCAAAAGACCCTACACATTTGATTTGTCGAAACTTTATTCAGTTTTCAAAGGTCTACATTTCGTTACTTTTTCTAAATCAGCAACGAGTAATATCTTACCATTTGAGCAATTACGTGTCAACGTTTTATTTAACTTTATTTGACTAAATAAAAACTTTGTAATGCCTTAACAGCAATATCTATAGTACCAATTACTCAATAAACCGTCAACTATTTTCTTTAAATTTCCAAGCACGTAAATGCCTTCGTTTCTCATCGATTTCGTTAAATTCCGAACTATAAACTTTCAAATTATTTTTTCATTCGTAATTTTAATTCCTTAGCTTTTTATTCCAAACTTTTTGACAAAAAATGACTGAAAAAACTTTTTTTAATTCATAAAAAAAAAGACCGATTTTCATCAGTCTTAACACTCGTATTAATCTTCTGGACGCATAGTTGGGAACAAAATCACGTCACGAATTGAAGCACTGTCAGTTAATAACATTGCTAAACGATCAATTCCGATACCTAGTCCACCCGTTGGTGGCATACCATATTCCAAAGCTTCAATGAAATCTTCATCGATACCTTCGGCTTCATCGTTACCAGCTTCACGTTCTGCCACTTGGGCTTCAAAACGTTCACGTTGATCAATCGGATCGTTCAATTCTGTAAATGCATTAGCAAACTCATTACCTATAATGTAAAGTTCAAAACGATCTGTAAAGCGAGGATCATCAGCATTTTTCTTAGCAAGTGGTGAGATTTCTACTGGATGACCATACACAAAGGTTGGTTGTACTAGTTTGTCTTCAACAAACGTTTCGAAAAATTCATTGATAATGTGACCAACTTGCCAATAATCTTCATAATGCACCTTATGTTCATCAGCAATTTTACGAGCTTCGTCAATTGTCATTTCTTGCCAGAAATCAACACCGGTCTCTGCTTTAATAGCATCCACCATGTGAACACGAGCGAATTCTTTGTTGAGGTCCAAATCAGTTCCTTGATAACTAATCTGACCGTCAGTAGCGACAGCCTTAACTGCAGCTTTGAAAATGCCCTCAGTTTCATTCATGACATCTTGGAAGTCAAAGTAGGCGACATAAGTTTCAAGCATCGTGAACTCAGGATTGTGCTTTGTATCCATTCCTTCATTACGGAAAACTCGTCCAATTTCATAAACTCGTTCGAAACCACCGACAATCAATCGCTTCAAATGTAATTCCAGCGCAATCCGCATATATAAATCAACATCTAAAGCATTGTGATGTGTGATAAATGGACGCGCATTAGCTCCACCAGCTTGATTATGCAAGACAGGTGTTTCCACTTCCATAAATCCATTACCATCTAAATAGCTACGGATAGCAGTAATAATTTTGCTACGCTTTTGAAAACGTTCAAAGCTATCGCGGTTGGCAATTAAATCTAAATAACGTTGACGATAAATTTGTTCTTGATTTTGAAGGCCATGAAACTTATCAGGCAATGGGCGCAACGCTTTTGACAAGAAAGTTAGGCCAGTTGCCTTAACCGTCAATTCACCCATATCTGTTTTGATGACATGTCCAGTTATTCCTAAGAAATCACCAATATCAGCACGCTTGAAAATGTGATAAACATTTTCGCCTAATTCATCTTTACGCAAATAAACTTGAATCCGGCCCGACTTATCCAAAATATCAGCAAAGCCGACTTTTCCTTTACCACGTTTTGAAACCATTCGGCCACTAATGGTCACTTCATTTTCTTGCGCTAACAAATCATCATGTTCAACCGCATCAAATGCAGTATGAATTTCAGCTGCTAAATGAGTACGTTCAAATCGATGACCAAATGGGTCCATTCCGTTATCACGCAATTCTTGCATTTTTTCGCGACGAACCCGAAGTTGGTCATTCATTGGTTGTTCTTGTTTTGCCACGTTATTGCCTCCATTATTTTTATTGTGCTTGCTTTAATGCTCGTTCTTTTGATTGATCTACAAACTGGTCGAAAATGTCATTCATTTCTTCCATCGTGTTGCTTTCCATTAATGCTGCCTTGGCTTTTGCTGAGCGTGAAGTTCCTTTTAAGTAATAAGTTGCTTGCCCACGAAATTCTGGTACACCAAACTTTTCGCCTTTTAAGTCCACCAGTCCAGCCAAATGTTCTTTAGCCATAGCAACTTTTTGTTCTACAGTGGCTTCTGGTAATAGTTCACCTGTAGCTAAGTAATGTTCTGTTTGTGAGAGCATCCAAGGATTCCCCATGGCTGCACGACCAATCATAACCGCATCAGCACCTGTTAAATCAAGAATATCTTTAGCATCTTGAGCAGATTTGACATCCCCATTTGCCATAAATGGAATCGTCAGTTCCTGTGCAACATCTTTCAAAACGTTCCAGTCGGCGGAACCGGTATACATTTGTTTCCGAGTACGTCCGTGCATACCAATAGCTGAAGCACCAGCTTTCTCAGCAGCTAAAGCATCTTCCACTGCTAAAATATGGTCTTCATCCCAACCGATTCGCATTTTAACTGTGACTGGCTTTTTGACAGCGTCAGTCACATATGACACCATTTCATAAACCTTGTTTGCGTCCAATAACCAGCGAGCACCAGCTTCAGTTTTGACCACCTTATTAACAGGGCATCCCATATTAATATCGATAACGTCTGCTTCAGTATTTTGATCAACAAATTTGGCTGCTTCAACTAGCGTTTCTTTTGTGCCACCAAAAATTTGGATTCCCATTGGGTGCTCGGCAGCTTCGACATTCATCATTTGTAAAGTTTTTTTGTTCTTATACATAATTCCACGGTCTGAAATCATTTCACAGACCACGTAACCAGCACCAAACTTTTTACAAATTAAGCGAAAAGCCGAATTAGTCACTCCTGCCATCGGAGCAACAACTACCTGGTTCGGAATTGTAACATTCCCGATTTTCCATTCCATTTTATTCACCTCATTAAATCATATGCGACCACTATCATAGCACAGACTTGACTGTCTTACCAAACTGTATTAATCCATTTTACTTAAGATTTCGTTTAAATCGTTTTCATCGTATTGATACTTGTTGCCACAAAAATGACAAACCACCTCAGCATGATGATCTTCATTAATCATTTGTTCAATATCAGCTTTCTTGATAGTCGCCAACATTTCACTGAACTTTTCCTTTGAACAATCACATTTAAATGCGACAGGCATTGTATCAACAATCTTAACTGTATCTTGTTCAAACAATTGATATAAGATATCTTCTGGAGCTTTATGTTCCTGTAATAATTGTGAAATTAACGGTAAATGGGATAATTTTGTTTCTAGGTCAGTGATAGCTTCGTCAGAGGCGCCTGGCAAAACTTGAATTAAAAAGCCACCAGCCACTTCAATTGAATTATCCGGATTAACAAAAACCGATAGCCCCACCGCCGAAGGAATTTGTTCAGATTGTGCCAAATAGTAAGTGAAATCTTCACCGAGTTCTCCAGAAACCAATTCAACTTGTCCTGTAAAAGGTTCACCCACCAACAAATCCTTGGTGACGGACAAAGTTCCAGTTGTTCCCACAGCACCCGCGACATCAATTTTGCCTTTGGAATTGAGGGGCAAATGAACGTGTGGGTCTTGCAAGTATCCTTTAACTGTCCCGTTGGCATTTCCATCAACCACGATGCCGCCCACTGGACCGTCACCTTGAATCCGGACCGTCATTTTTTCCTCACCTTTTAAAACTGATGAAGCGAGTAGTAATGTTCCTACTAGACTTCGACCCAAGGCAGCTGAAGATGCGCTCCAGGTATCGTGTCGTGTTTGTGCTTCTTGAACCAAGTTAGTCGCATCAACTACATATGCACGAAACATCCCATCATTAATAATGCTTTTAACCATATAATCTTTATGTGTCATTGATATCTCCCTGGATATTATCCGTTACATTAACAAAGGATTGCTACAAAGTTAATTGCACCAATCCTTTGGAATTACTATTAAATTGAATCTGAACTACTATCATCTGTTGAATCGTCAGTTGGAGTTTCATCAGCGACGTCCTCATGACGTTCAGCTTCTTTACGTTCCAATTCACGTTTTGATTCTTCAAATGTAGCTGCATGACTCGTGTCTTCCGCTTTTGGATCGTCGTCTGGCATATGACCAGTCTTAAACAAACTAATAATTTGTTTTTCATCCAAAGTTTCATACTTGAGTAACGCTTCAGCAATAATCTTATGTTGTTCACGATGGCTTTCGATGATATCAACAGCTTGTTGATGTCCCTCAGAAGTCAATCGACGAACTTCAGAATCGATGATGCTTGCAGTTGCTTCAGAATAAGCAGGTGATTGGCCATATTGTGCACCTAAGAATGGTTGACCACTACCTTCAAGTTGAACCATTCCAATCTTATCACTCATCCCATATTGGGTAACCATTGAACGAGCAATTTGAGTTGCCTGTTCAAAGTCATTTGAAGCCCCAGATGATTGTGAGTTGAAGATAATTTCTTCAGCAGCACGACCACCCATTAAACCAGCAATTTGTTCTGTCGCATTTTTCTTCGACATCAACATTTGATCTTCACGAGGAAGCATAATTGCGTATCCACCGGCACGTCCACGAGGAACAATGGTAACTTTGTGAACGACTCGAGCTTCATTTAAGACCAATCCAACAACAGTATGGCCAGCCTCATGGAAGGCCACTGTTTCACGTTCGGTTTTGGAAACAACTCGATCTTTCTTAGCTGGTCCAGCAATCACACGGTCTTCAGCTTCATCTAAGTCTTTAGCATCAATTGTCTTACGATTACGACGAGCAGCCAAGAGGGCAGCTTCGTTCAAGAGGTTTTCCAAATCGGCACCAACAAATCCAGGTGTTTCTTTGGCAATCACTTTTAAATCAACTGTGCTATCAAGAGGCTTGTTCTTCGCATGAACCTTCAAAATAGCTTCACGACCCTTAACATCAGGACGTCCGACAAGAATCTTACGATCAAAACGACCTGGACGTAGCAAGGCAGGATCAAGGACATCAGAACGGTTAGTAGCAGCCATAACAATGACCCCTTCATCCCCGTTGAATCCATCCATTTCAACCAACAATTGGTTTAAGGTTTGTTCACGTTCATCGTGTCCACCACCCATTCCGGCTCCACGTTGACGTCCAACCGCATCAATTTCATCAATAAAGATGATTGAAGGTGCAGTTTTCTTGGCATTTTCAAACAAGTCACGAACACGACTTGCCCCAACCCCAACGAACATTTCAACGAAATCAGAACCAGAAATAGAATAGAATGGTACGCCAGCTTCACCGGCAACTGCCTTAGCAAGCAACGTTTTACCAGTCCCAGGAGGTCCCTCTAACAGAACCCCCGCCGGTATTCGTGCCCCAAGTGCCAGGAACTTCTTCGGATCTTTCAAGAATTCAACCACTTCGACTAATTCTTGTTTTTCCTCTTCTGCCCCAGCTACATCAGCGAACCGGACTTTATTTTGTTTCGAATCTGATGGTTTGGCTTTGGATTTCCCAAAGTTCATGACACCACGGCCACCACCGCCACCTTGGCCAGATTGGCCCATCATCATATAGAAGAAGAACACCATGATGACGATTGGTACGATATAAATCAGGATATTGAGCCAGAATCCACTAGATTCCTCAGCCTTGGTCCCCATTTTGACATTGTTTTGAGTTGCGTATTTTTGCAACTGTGAAGTTGTCACTTCATTTGGTAATACGATTGACGTAAATGTCTTAGTCGTTGCTGCCTTTGAGGTTCCTAGCGTAAAGCTACTACTTGCCTCAGTTTTTTGGGCTTTGTTGTACGTCCCAGTAACTTTGTAGACACCGCCACTTGGTTGTACATCAAAACTCTTAATCTTCTTATTTTTCAACTGACTTACAAATTCACTTTGCTTCAAGTTAGCAGATTGACCTGCTGAACTATTGCCGCCAAAGAAAAAGTAAGCAATTCCCATGATACATAAGAAAATGACAGCATAAAAAAGAACATTACGTGAAAAGCCATTCTTTTTATTGTTGTTATTGTTGTTCATGTTTTCCTCCTACCAATCGATATATTTTCCTCTTTGTTAATGGAAATTATAATAGCATAATTGACCATAGTTGACTATTAATTTATCGCTTCTATTTTTGGTACACTGCTGGTTTCAAGATACCGACATATGGTAGGTTACGATACAACTCGTTATAATCCAATCCATATCCAACTACAAACTCATTTGGAACATTAAATCCAACATAATTGGCTTTGATATCGACAACTCGTCCTTCTGGTTTATCCAAGAGAGTACAAACCTTGATATCATTGGCTCCTCCTTGCTTTAAAAGATTCACCATATATTCTAAAGTTCGACCAGTATCGATAATATCTTCAATCAAGATGATATCACGGCCCTTGATATCGGTATTAATTTCACGGACCAAATCAACTTTCCCACTGGATTCTGTTCCACCGTGATAACTTGAAACATCCACGAAATCGATATCTGTGTAACAGTCAAATTCTTTTAACACATCAACTGTAAAAAAGATGGCTCCTTTGAGCACTGAAATAACAAGCGGCTGACGGCCTTCATAATCGTGAGTCAGCTCTTTACCGATCCGTTTGGCCGCTCCGGCGATTTCTTCTCGACTATAAAGTACCTTTTCAATATCGTTATCCATGACTAGTCTCCTTTTAAATTATGATTTAATTGTGGCATAAAATACAATTTTTGCCAATTAGTTTTATAGTCGTCAGGTCGCTCTAAGTACGTGAACTTGCGATTTACAATCCAAATCGGTTCGTTTTGACGAGTCACCACCACCAATTGTTGCAATCGATCTTCATTAGGGACCTTTTGATCAATTAATATTCTTCTGACCTTTTGATGATGGCCATCTTTTAAGCGAATTTCATCATCTGAGTCTGCCTTTCTGATGGTCAAAGGCAAAGCTTCTGGAGGCAGCCATATTTCAATTGCACCTGTCACAGGCTTGGTGCTGACAAAATCCTCAAGTTTAAATTCTTGTGCCACTGCGTTGGAAAGTCGACTCAGTTTAGCAACCTGATATTCTTTTTCAAAAACAATCTGATTGCCTAAATCAAGTTGCGCCTGAGCAGTTTCACTCTGCACGAGTTGTTCAACGGTCTCAATTTGTGATTCCTTAATATCCACTAATTGTTCAATATTAATTAGCCAATACCGGACTACTTGATGTTGTTCAATCTGACTTAACTTACTTAATTGTGGAATTACCAGATTACCATCATGACTCACCTGTTGCCATAATCGACCCAGTTGCAAATCAGCAAACTGCGTTAATTCTGCAAGCTGATTGCCAAACGAAGCTAAATGATTTAAGACTTCGTTATTTTCTTTAGTTAGTAACGGCAAAATTTGATTACGATAACGATTCCGCGAAAATTCCAAGGTTTGATTAGTCTGATCTTCATAATACCGAACCTGGTTTTGAGTCAGATATTCACGTAGTTCTGCTTTGGAATAATGCAGCAATGGTCTAATCAATTCTCCTGGTCCAAATTGACGTCTGGTTGCCATCCCCGATAACTGAGACAACTGACCGCCACGGGTCAATTTCATTAAAATGGTTTCAGCTTGATCATTCAAGTGATGGGCCGTTAACAATTTGGCTGACTCATACTTATTCATTAACGCTTCAAAAAATTGGTAACGGAATCCGCGAGCCGCCGTTTCAATCCCCGTCGCAGGATGTTGCTCTTTAGGCCAATGACTCACTTCTAATTTTAAATGGTGTTGCTGACAAAATTGCGCCAAAAAGCGTTCTTCTTCTGCGCTTTGATGTCGTAACTCATGATTTACATGTGCGACAACGATTGTCGGTTGCAGACTAGTCGGCAAACTCAACAATAGCATCAAAAGACACATTGAATCGGAGCCTGTCGAAACAGCCACAATTACTGGTTCTTTTGAATAAAAAAAGCGGTCCCGTTGTAAGTCCCGCTCGAATTTTGTTTGCAAGTTGTTCATCTGTTTAGTATTTCACCTATTAACTTCTTCTACCACCACGTCCACCGCGTTTACCCTCGGTATTATGTTTCAGAGTTGATAAGCGAGATTCACTTTCCTTTAAGAAACCAGACATCATACTATCGAAGTCACTGGCTCCACCTGCACTAGCTTGTTTTTTATTTCCAAAATCGTTTCCACGACTATTATTAGGTCTACTTTGATACCTTGGCTTTGAATCACGATTGTTTTGTGTTGACTGTGGGTGTGAATGATGAGCATGACTTGGACGATCGGATTTTTGCTCCGGATTGTCACTAGCTGCCTTGATAGATAATGCTATTTTGCCATCATCACCGATTGACATGACCTTAACATTAACCGCATCCCCCACTGTCAAAACGTCGTGAATATCATTGACGAATCCGCTGGAAACTTGACTAATATGGACTAGCCCCGTTTTGTGATTTTCTAAATCAACAAATGCCCCAAAATTTGTAATTCCAGAAACTTTACCAGAAACTTTTGTACCAACTTCAATTGCCATGAATCGAAAGATCCTCCTTGAATTATGTAATTCGAGTATAGCATAATTTGCGCCGACATCTCTACAAAAAAAGAGTTTAGTCACAATTATGTGTTGTGGTCAAACTCTATTTACTGGAATCCGATAAACTGTAGATGGTTTCGCCGGATTTAGAATAGTAATATTTTTGTCTCAAAATCTTTTGTAGATAATTATTGTCATGGAGTAGCTCGACTTGTTTGTCTAATTTTTTATTCTTAGCTTTAGTTTTTTGCAGTGTTTCTTGCTTCGCTTCAATTTGGTTATTCACTTTACCTAAATTATATTTAGTTTGAATAATTTGAAAACCTAAAACTAGAAAAATGACCGCAAAAAAACCGATGATAGCGTAAAACCGATGTTTACGTACCTTAACGATGCGATCTCGCTCTTCGACTTGTTTAGCTAGTTTCGTATTGATTGACGCAATATTACTGCTATTACGTTTTTTCCCCATAGTACTTACCCCTCGTAATTCATTACCACGAGTATACCAACCTCTCGCCTATTTGTCTAATACAAATAAATTCAGTTAGGACTTGTAATCCCGCTTAAATAAAGGGGTAAATGGACAATTCTTAAAAAATTATTCAGAGAAAATTAAACTACTATACATTATTTGCGAAAATCTTCAGCGTAACTTTCATCTAAAATTTCATACATTTGTTCTGCTTCATCTTTTTTAGTGGTTTCGATGATTTTTAAAATCTTAACGATTTCAGTCTTGTTACCAAATTTAATCGTTAATTCATCTGCGACCTTAACGTTACTTGACGATTTCGCAGCATTACCGTTAATTAAAATTCGACCTTGATCCGAAATTTCTTTCGCCACTGACCGTCGTTTAATAATTCGTGAAACTTTTAAAAATTTATCTAATCGCATATTATTCCTCCGTCTTTTGACTGTGTGTTAATAAATTCAATATTTTACGGCCGCCTGGAAAGACCAGTACTTCTTTGACAGTAAACAACTTCAACCTAATAATCCCAACAGCGCTCACAATCACCCCTGCGATAATTGGTAAAAATACATTGGGAATCATCGCTAGCCGTGAATGTCCAAAAATCATTTCAGACAAGGCAGCAACAATCCAAGCAACTGCCATCATAGCCATCACGATAATGGCTAACTTCATACCAAAGGTTTTTCCTTCGATGACCGCATGCAATTCGCTCGGCATTTTCATCCAAATAATCAGTAAGGCGACGCTGAGACTAATGACTGTGCCGAAACTGGCTCCAGCAATGCCTAACTTGATGACTAAGAAAAAGTTAATAGCAATTTTCACGCCGATTCCGGCCAGTAGAGCAGCCACTGTTGATCTAAAACGATTAATACTTTGCAAAACACTACTGTAGGTCGTGATTAAGCTAATAAAAATAATACTAATCATATTTATTGATAGAGCAATTTGACCATTGGCATTTTCGAACAGCAATGTATCAATTTCCGGCATGAGGGCCACTAACCCGGCCGTTGCTAGACAAGCTAAAGTCGTGCACAGGTGCATTAAGGAACGATAAATCCGTCTAAATTCAACTTCCTTTTTTTCGATAAAACTAGTTGTGAGGGATGGCAACAATGATGCTGAAACCGAGGTTGCCACCACGAGCCCTAATTGAATCAGTGGTTGTCCACGGTCAAAGATTCCTTTCAAGCTTTTAGCCATCGCTGGGGTTTCTCCTTTGGCAACCAGTGCCTGTTGAACCGTAAACGAATCTATCAATTGGAGCAATACCACTAGTGATGCAAACAGGCAAATGAGGCCACCTTCTAGTAACAACCGCCGAGCGATAATTTTTAATTCGTTGATACTGCCAGCTTGTTTTGTACCCGTCAACATTTTCTTAAAGGTTGGCA
Source organism: Paucilactobacillus nenjiangensis (assembly GCF_005405445.1). Lineage (GTDB taxonomy): Bacteria > Bacillota > Bacilli > Lactobacillales > Lactobacillaceae > Paucilactobacillus > Paucilactobacillus nenjiangensis. The sequence continues at coordinate 6,842 of NZ_BJEB01000047.1, read as the reverse complement.
TTAACACGATACTAGCGGACAATCCGGCTGCGGCAGCTGCTCCCATGGCCCAGGTACCCATTTGATAAACGTTCCAGCCAACATTAACTGAAATCACTGCCACTGAAATTACAATCACCACGCGGACAATCTGCTCAACTAATTGAGAAATTGAGGTGGTCGTCATTATATAACGACCTTGTTGATAGCCACGCGTGACTGAGGTGAGTGGAATAAACAAGAACATTAAGGAAACACTTTGAATAATCGGTGCTAATTGGCGGTCACCCATTAAAGTGGCTAATGGCGTAGCTAACAACCATAGGCCAACCAAAATCAACCACGATACTGTTGTAATCAACTTCAGTAGTTGCTGAGCAACTCGCCGTTTGCCAGCTTCATCTGGTTGTTCTGCAATCAATTTAGAAATAAACACGGGCAACCCGGTTAAAGCAATTGTCATCCCAATCCCGTAGATTGGATAAACTTGTTGGTAAACATAAAAGCCTTGATCGCCAACTAAATTTTGAAACGGTACTCGATAGACCGCGCCTAAAATTTTAGCGATCAATGATGAGAGCGATAGAATCATCGCGCCTTCAAATACTCTATGCAGTCGTTGATTCTTCATTGTCCTGTTCTCCTGCAACTTCGAAATGTTCACTTAACGCTTTCACAAAGACGGTCAACTGTTCCATCCAATCTTTTTGTGTCATCTTCGGTTGGATTACCAATTTAATCATCGTTTTACCAGCCTCATCCCCGATTGTGGCTTTAAAGGCTGTCACGGTTAAGTCTTTCAATAATTCGCGAGCTGTGATTTGTTCACTGGCCTTCTCTGATAAGGTCACGAAAATATAATCTTTTTGTTTCCTAATTTTATCAAGCTGGGCTAAATCAGCATACATTTTTAGCCGCCCAACTGCTAATAGATTTTCAACCTGCACTGGGAAATCACCGAATCGATCAATCAGATCATTTTCTAAGTCCATCAGACGCTCTTCATTTTCCAGCGAACGAATACTCTTATATAATTCAATTTTTTGCCGTTGATCATCGACATATTCAGTTGGTAAATAGGCCTCAATGCCAACTTCAATCTCTGTATCTGTTTTAACAATCCGTTTTTCGCCACGTTTGACTGCGACGGCATCCGCCAACATTTGCGAATACAAATCATAACCCACAGAATCAATGAACCCGTGTTGTTGTTGGCCTAATAAGTTACCCGCCCCACGAATCGACAAATCACGCATGGCAATTTTAAAGCCGGAACCTAATTCGGTAAAATCACGAATGGCAGAGAGCCTTTTTTCACTAACTTCCGTTAAAACTTTGTTTTGTTGATACATGAAATACGCATAGGCCACCCGATTACTTCGTCCAATTCTACCACGAATCTGGTAAAGCTGTGATAGTCCCATCCGGTCCGCATCTTCGACGAAGAGCGTATTGACGTTTGGAATATCGACCCCAGTTTCAATAATTGAAGTGGTCACGAGCACGTCATATTCACCGCGAATAAAGTCATACAGTACTGATTCGAGCTGAACTTCAGTCATTTGTCCGTGAATATAGCCCACGCGAGCCTCTGGCACCAGCACCGAAATTTCAGCCACGGTTTTTTCAATATCAGCAACCCGGTTATGCAAATAATAAACCTGGCCGCCACGACCCATTTCGCGCATGACTGCGTCACGGAGTGCGCCGGCATTTTGTTCCATCACGTACGTTTGAATTGGAAAGCGACCAGCTGGTGGCGTTTCAATCACAGATAAATCACGCACACCTAACATTGACATATGCAAAGTACGAGGAATTGGTGTAGCCGTCAAGGTCAACACATCAACTGAGCTTTTTAACTGCTTCAATCGTTCCTTATGTTTCACTCCAAAGCGTTGTTCTTCATCAATAATTAATAAGCCTAAATCCTTAAATTTAACGTCTTTTGACAAAATGCGATGCGTCCCAACGACGATATCACACTCGCCGGTCATCAATTGCTGTTCCGTTTCATTGAGTTGCTTGCGTGTCCGGAAGCGAGACATCATGGCCACATTAACTGGATAGCCTTCGAAACGACGCTGCATTGAATCAAAATGTTGCTGAGCCAAAATTGTAGTGGGTACTAAGAACGCGACTTGCTTACCACCTTCAACTGCTTTAAAGGCGGCTCGTAAGGCGACTTCTGTTTTACCGTATCCAACATCCCCGACCAACAGTCGATCCATTGGTTTGACGCCTTCCATGTCCTTTTTAATTTCAGAACTACTGCGTAACTGATCTGGCGTTTCCGTATAAGGAAAATCATCTTCAAATTGCTGCTGATAATCATCATCACGTGGAAATTGGAAGCCAACTTCAGCTTCCCGTGCCGCGTACAATTCTACTAGTTCTTGAGCGATATCTTCGATTTTAGCAGCGACACTGCGTTTAGTTTTCGCCCATTCAGAACCACCTAATTTGTTAATTTTAGGTTTCTTGGATTCAGAGGAAACGTACTTCTGCACTAAGTTAAGTTGAGTAACGGGTACAAAAATTTTGGCATTTTTTTGAAATTCGATGGCGATGTAATCTTGTTTAACGCCTTGGCTCTCAATCGTTTCAATGCCTGTGAATTGACCAATCCCGTGGTTTACATGAACGACATAATCCCCTGGTTTAAGGTCCGTGTAACTTTTAATTCTTTCCGCATTTTCGAGTGTTTGGCGTCGCGCCCGCTTTTTTTGGACCGTTTTAAACAGTTCTGATTCGGTAATGACAACCAAATTCGACCCTGGCAATTCAAATCCATTAGCCAAACTATCATTGACTAATTGGGATACGCCAGTTTGAATTTCATCTTTTTCAGTCAAAGTAATCTGAATACCAAAATCGTTGAGCGTGTTTTCAACCTTGGTCAATCGTTCGGCGCTATTGACTAAAATAACTGTCGTCAACTGTTGCTTATTGAATCGCTGCATTTCGGCTTTCAACACTGGCATTTGGCCAAAAAATTGTTGCATGTTGCGCGCAATTAGATTGGTAATTTGTGCAAACCGAATCTTACCCATTCCCTTTTGAAAGAGTGCTAAGAAAGCTTGCGCATGCTTATCACTGGTGATTAACTGACTCACGTCATGATTCAAAGATTGATCACTAATGATTTTTTGACTGGCTGCTTGTGCTTCTAACCAACTTGTTTGGCCTTCATCAACATCTTCTTCCTTAGCTAAAATACGGGGATAATCTTCGGTCAGCACCATCCCTGTCTTGGGTAAATAGTCTAAGATTGAGACGTCATCTGCATATACATCCTGACTAAATTCAATCAATTCCGGTGTAATTTGTTGATGCTTCAAGGCCTTTAAAATTGGTGAAATATTTTGTTCTAATTGGTTTCGTTGCTCGTCATCTAGCTTACCGCTCGCCTTACTTAATTGTTTCGCTAATGAATCATGAATTCGATCAAAGTCAGTTGCATCAATCACGAAGTCAGTCGCAGGTAAGATTGAAACTTCCTCAACATTTTCGATACTGCGTTGTGTGGTCGCATCAAAATACCGCAATGAATCCACTTCGGTATCAAATAAATCAATCCGAACCGGGTTATCAGTATTTAATGGATAAATATCTAAAATTGAGCCACGAATAGCAAAATCTCCAGGACGAACGACCATTTTTTCAAACTGAAAGCCCATTGAGCTGAGCTGCGTCCGTGCTTCAGTTAACTTGATGTCAGAACCAATTTTGATTTTTAGTTGTGCATTTTGAAAAGTTTGCGCTGCTGGTAATCTTCTTTTCAAACCGGAAGTCGAAGTGACAATTACCACTGGTTGGTCGCTTAAAAGCGCGTCCAAAGCAAGGACCCGCTGTAAACGAAATTCAGGTGAACTAGTTGCGACTTCAACCGCCAAATTTTCTTCCACTGGAAATTGGAAGACTTGATTGTCCGGCAAACGGTTCAACAAGTCATTGGTAATCAATTCCATATGTGCCAAATCGTCAGTGACAATAATTTGGGATTGTTGCAATTGGCTATGAAGTGCACTGATTAACAACGTTTCCGCCGAACCTGAAACACCAGTAATTAATTGCCGCTTTTGTTCATTAATTCCAGATTCAATTGTCTTAAACTCTGGCATCTGCACCAGAAGGTTTTCTAATTTCAATCGATTTCCTACCTTACTAGTTATACTTATTCATTAATTGACCAAATGGCATCCCGGTAATCCAGTCTTCTACCGCGTTTTCAGCTTGAGTAATGTTATCTTGTAATCCATCTTGTTGATCTGCTTTAAACTTACCTAACACATAATCAACAACATTCGAATTTCCTGGATGATCAATGCCGACTTTCACGCGGTGAAATCCTTGGGTACCTAAATGATTAATCAGACTTTTCAAACCATTATGCCCGGCGGCTGATCCTTTCGCTTTCAAGCGGATTTTTCCAATTGGCAAATCCATATCGTCATGAACAATAATCAAATCTTCGACTGGGACATCGTAATAATCCATCAATGGTTTGACTGACCGACCCGACTCATTCATAAACGTCGTTGGTTTGACCAACAAAACTTTTTCGCCATTAATAATGCCACTCGCTGTAATTGCTTCCATTTTGCTTGTATGTTTAAACGACAACTGATAATCCTTAGCAATTTGGTCAATTACCATAAACCCCATATTGTGCCGGGTTCCATCATACTGAGGTCCAATGTTTCCTAAACCAACAATCATTTTCATTTTTTCTATTAATCCCTTCCAGATAAAATACAAAAAGGCCGCACCAGGCAGATACCCGGTCAGCTAATCTATAACATTATAAACTAGAATTGAAAAAACAGACAGTTAAATCATTCACTGTGAGACATTTAGCAAAGTTTTATTAAAATTAAGTCGGCTTTTGAAACAGTTTTCATTAAAACCTTAAAAAAATTTTACATTCATGTTATAATATTCACGTTATAAAATATTTTGTTTTTCTGAAAGGACGTATTTAGAAAATGACTAAGACACCTAATCATCAAAAAGTTGTACTTATCGGTGACGGAGCAGTTGGATCAAGTTATGCATTTGCAATGGCACAACAAGGTTTAGCAGAAGAATTCGTTATCGTTGATGTTATCAAGGAACGTACTGAAGGGGACGCACTTGATCTTGAAGACGTTCAAGCTTTCACTGCTCCAAAGAACATCTACTCTGGCGACTACTCAGACTGTTCAGACGCAGACCTTGTAGTTATCACTGCTGGTGCACCTCAAAAACCAGGTGAAACTCGTTTACAACTTGTAAACAAGAACCTTAAGATTATCCAATCAATCGTAAAACCAATCGTTGATTCAGGATTTGACGGCATCTTCGTAGTTGCTGCTAACCCAGTTGACGTATTGACTTACGCTGTTTGGAAGTTCTCTGGCTTCGACAAGAGCCGTGTGATTGGATCAGGTACATCACTGGATTCAGCACGTCTTCGTGTTGCTCTTGCCAAGAAACTTAATGTTGACCCTCGCGATGTTAATGCTAACATCATGGGTGAACATGGTGATTCAGAATTTGCTGCTTATTCAACAGCAACTGCTGGTGGCGTTTCAGTTGTTCAACTTGCAAAAGAAGCCGGTGTTTCATTTGACGACTTACTTCAAATTGAAGACGAAACTCGTCACAAGGCTTATGAAATCATCAACCGTAAGGGTGCAACTTACTACGGTGTTGCTACCTGCTTGATGCGGATTTCACGCGCAATCCTACGCGATGAAAATGCTATCTTACCTGTTGGTGCTGCACTTGACGGTGAATATGGTTTGAATGACATCTTCATCGGTACACCTGCCGTTATCAATGGTTCAGGTCTTGCTAAAGTTATCGAAGTTAAACTTGATGACCGTGAAAAAGATTTGATGGCTAAATCAGCTGCAACGCTTCGCCAAGTAACTGCTGACGGAATTGCTGCATTAGACTAATATTAATAGAACTTAATCGTTCGTTAAACTCATGTAATCATTTGATTGCATGAGTTTTTTTATATCACGTACCATGATATTTGGAGTAATTTCCCACAATATTTTTATTTATTTCTCATTAATTTCTCATTCACTCTCATTTTTGTGTTATTATATTTAGTGGTTTATTTTACAGATTAAATGAGGTTTAATTTATGCTACTAGAAACACTAGTTAAACAAAAAAAAGAATTAACAACTTTACAAGAAGATACGACACTCGAAACGGCACTTTCTGTTTTGGAAGATTCTGATTTCAGATGTGTCCCAATTTTAGATGAAACTGGCACTTTTTTCAGAGGTAATATCTATAAGATGCATATCTATCGTCATAAGTCTCGCGGTGGTGATATGCAATTACCAGTTACAACACTCCTGAAAAACTCAACTAAGTTCATCTCTATTAACGCCGCCTTTTTCACTGTGTTCTTCGCCATTAAGGATTTACCTTACATTGCGGTGCTTGATGAAAATAGTCAATTTTCGGGTATTCTGACACATACTAAATTACTCAGTATGTTGGCAGAAGGCTGGAATGTGCATACCGGTAGTTATGTCATCACGGTTTTAACCGCAGATGATCGTGGTTCATTGGTTAAGATGACCAAAGCGATTACCAAGTACACACCAATTAATAACTGTCTGACCTTAGGCTTAAATGAATCTAGTGAATATCGTCGTATTTTATTCACTTTGCCTGCCAATGTTGACCAAAAAATGTTGGATAAGATTGTCCATAATCTAAATAAAAAAGGCTTCGAAGTTCCTGAAATTGAAGATCTTCATGCGAAGTTTTAATCGATGAATCGAGTAGGAGGCAGTTGATTAGTTCAGCTACCGACCTCTCACACCACCGTACGTACGGTTCCGTATACGGCGG
>NZ_BJEB01000046.1 GCF_005405445.1 Paucilactobacillus nenjiangensis | reverse complement strand
GGGAAGGCATTCCCTATTTCTATACAATTCAGAAATCTTTTATGCATTTACACAAGATATTTTACGCTCTCCAAAATGGGGTAACGTTTACTATTTTGGCTCAGATGGCGCACGCAATGACAATTCTTTTTATAATAATTGGGGAAATACTTATTACTTTGGCTCAGATGGTGCACGGTATGATAACAGATACTACTTCAATTGGGGGTCATTGTATTTCTTTGGATCAGACGGTGCATTAGTTAAAAACGGAAACGTTTTTGAAAATGGCAATGAATATCATACCGATGGCAATGGCATTATAAGTTCTGGAATTTGGCAAATTGAGAATGCTATATCGCTAGGAATGAGTCTTGTTGGTAACTCACCTTACTTATGGAATGGTGGTAGATCTGATGAGACCATTGCTGCTAGAAGATTCGATTGTTCAGGCTTTATTAATTGGATTTATTCAAATTCAGGCATAAAGTTAGGAAATGCAAATGGCATTGATACTTATGAGCAGCAATATAATGGATATGCGGTTAATACTTCACAACTAAAACGTGGTGATATATTTATGATGGACAATGTCGGACATGAAGGTATTTACTTAGCTGGGGGATACTTCTTGCACGACTCACTAAATTCGTCAACTGGTGGTGTTGGGGTTAATCAGTTGAGTGATATTCGACCAAATACAAATTCTACGTGGAAAGACTTAATGGACAATATAAATAGAAGGCTAGTTGGTTAGTTTAAGGTGTTGGTAGGGTAAATCTGCCAGCATCTTTTTTTGAAAAATTATATCGAACGATAAGTTAATTTGTTATAATAAATGTGTTACAAAATTATTTAACGGAGGAGAAATATATTGATATTGGGGAAAAAAATATTATTAACTGCATCAATGGCTGTACTTGCATCTATTGGTTTAACTAGTAGTGTATTTGCGGATTCAAATATTACAGGAGAATCTGGCAATTCTATAGTGCCTACATCAACATCAGAGAGTGGTGTTGACAGCGGTAGTATTAAGATCCAAGAAATTCAGGCATCTAGCTCATCTAGTAATTCTTTAAGTGAACAGAATGACTCGAACTCAGAAAAAGCTACGTCACAAGATACAAAAAGCAGTAATGCAGATTCGACAAATATTGATGCGAAAAACGTAATTACTAGTGTGGCGGCGACACCTAAAAATGGTGTTGTTGAAGAGAACGCATCTTATTATTACCAGGTAGATGGGGTTAACCAAACAAATTATTTTTACTCAGAAAATAATAATGTTTATTACTTTGGTAATGATGGAAAACGTTTTGAAAATCAATACTATACAAACTGGGGTAATACCTATTACTTTGGTACTGGTGGAGCAAGATACAGTAATCAATTTTTAAGTCAAAATTCAAATGTTTATTATTTTGATGCCAGTGGTGTTAGATATAATGATAAATTCTATTCAAACTGGGGTAATGTCTATTATTTTGGTAATGGTGGTGCACGTTACACTAATCAATTCTACACAAATTGGGGTAATGTTTACTATTTTGGTAGTGATGGTGTTAGATACACCAATCAATTTTACAGTAATTGGGGAAATACTTATTATTTTGGTGGAGATGGTGCCCGTTATACCAACCAATTTTATCAAAACTGGAGACATAATTACTTTTTTGGTGACGACGGATCATTACAAAAGGGATTCTTTAACGACGGTCGAACTAAGTTTTTAGCTGATGGTAATGGAGTAATTTACGCAGCAGCTAATGATGATACCGTGGCACTTTCCCAACTGCCTAATTTGCCAACTGGTTGTGAAATTGTCGCAATTACGATGTTATTACAATATGCTGGCGTGAATGTGAGTAAAGAACAAATTGCTAATGAAATTCCACACAGCAGTAATCCAAATTCTGGGTTTGTAGGTAATCCATATGCCACAGCATCTGCATGGGTTCTTGCTTCTGGAATCGCTAGCGAATTATCTAAGTATCTTGGCACATCACAATTGATGAACGGTGCTAGCATGTTTGACATTCAAACCAAGCTAAATCAAGGACACTTAGTGGCCGTTTGGATGGGTGATATGAATGGCTTCTCAGAACATTGTGTTACTTTAACAGGCTATGGTGCTGACTATTTACAATATAACAATCCTTGGACCGGTCAAAAAGAAACCATGAGCTATGGTACTTTCTATAGTCGTTGGGGCAAAATTTGGAATAATGCATTAAGCTTTTAAAACTAAATAGATATCAAAAAAATCGTTCCCCACTGACAACCAAGTTGCCAATCGGGAACGTTTTTTATTTATCAAGTTTATTTAACGGTTTAAATCGTATTTGCATGATTACAATTCCGGCCACAATCAGTAGGCCACCGTATAGTAGGTGGGTGGTGAAGGCTTCAAAGCCAAAAATCACTGAAAAGATTGATCCAAACATGGCTTCAGTCATAAGAATTAAACCAGCAGGTGTAGGATTTGTAAACTTCTGTCCCAAGACCTGTAAGGTTTGGGCAATGAAGGAAGAGAAGATACCAAGAATAATTACCGGTACAATCGCCGCACGCCAATCAATCGAACCATAACTGGCATGTTCAAATAACAGTGACCAGACACCACCAAAGACACACTGGGTGGCACCTAACATAAAGGCGACAATCCAAGGACTTGAGTCGGTGGCCGTATAGCCGAAGTAGACAATCTGTAACGCGTAGAAAACAGCGGAGATAATGGTAAGCACATCCCCCAGTCTAAACGTAAAACCAACCGAAAAGATATTTTGTAAAAACATCACACCAATCATACAAATAGCCACCGAAAAATAACTTTTGGTTTCAGGCCGTTCATGAAAGAAAATCCATGAGATGAAGGGGATAATGACCACATAAATGGCGGTTAGAAATGCATTATTGCTGGGCGTCGTATATTTTAATCCCAGAGTTTGAATTTGATAACCTAAAAAATTGATAATTCCGGCGACTAAACCAATTCGAAAATCCTGCCGATTCATTTTGTTGATGGTTTTATGGAAAAATAGATAGGCGAGGCCGGCACAGATAGCCCCACGGAAGAAGTTAATCATCCCCGCTGTCATTTGTGCATCAGTCGCTTGTTTAACGAAGAGGTACCCGGCACCCCAGATAATTGCAGTCACAAATAAGACAATGTTGGCTTGTACTTTAGATAATTTCAATGTTCTACTCCTACTCTGAAAACTTATCTAACTACTATACCACTAATTAAAACAGCGATAAACAGTCGCTTAACTTGCCATCAGTAATGACTAACAAAAAAAGTTTGAACAAACCGAAGTCTGTCCAAACCTTTGATTATTTATTTCAATTTAACATAGGTGCCATTAATGAATTCGTCACCCTTAATTTTGTACCAGGTAACGCCATCGTCGCCAGTTGAGGTAGCGATGACTGTGACTTCAGTGCCATCTTCAAGTTCGTTGGTGATTTTACCATAGGGCTTTTCATACACTTGAATTTTCTTGCCAGGAATATAATCAATCTGAGCAGGTACTTCGCCAACGGGATCAAATTTGAGTTGTTGCCCAGAAGGTGACAATTCGATATGTTCAAATGGATTTTTGGTAATTTCCATATCTTTATAGAGGACCCATTGATTAGGACTAATTTCGTACCAAAATTCACCATTGGTGGTAGCAACTCGCTTGAAAGCCCGGATGGTCATTCCTTCTGGTAGTGAACTAGGGGTCTTAAGACCTTCAATGCCATCATAAATGACAGTATTGTCTTTTAAATGAAGGTACATATCGACGTCTTCCATTTCCGCCCAGTTAGCCTTGCGGTAAAAGAGTTGTACTGAACCAGGTTGATCCTCGAAAGTCCCAGTTAAATCACCTTCAGCTTTAATAAACCGAAAATTATCTAATTCGGTTTTGTCGACCACGTAATGTTGGCCATAGAGTCCCTTTAAAAGTTGTGGAGCCACAATATTGGATTGATCATCGATATTAATGTAATATGCCCATACCGGCATACCAAGTACTGGATTTTCACTCATAATCTACACTTCCCAATTGTTTTAATTTATTATAGTCTTTTTTTTAGAGATATTTCACTAGATATTTTTAATTTTATTTCCTACACGTTATAATAATAACATTAACTAGGCGAGGTGGCCAAATTGAGAAAGAAAAGATCAACATATCGTATCAGTATTTTAGCAATCTTAACTGCAATTATCGTGTTACAGGACTTTATTCCAATGCTCGGGAACATTCCAATTGGTCCGCTCAGTCTGACAACACTTCATGTGACAGTGATTATCACGGCCATTGTCTTGGGACCGGTCGATGGAGCAATCGTGGGGGGCGTCTGGGGCGTTTTGACTTGGATTCGCGCGTTTGCTTTTCCTAGTAGCCCATTGGCACCCTTGGTATTTGTGAATCCGTTGGTATCAGTTCTCCCGAGAATTATGATTGGGTTAGTGGCTGGTTGGACATTCATGGCACTGTTTAAACTTTTCAAACATTCGCTTAGTTCAATGGTGATTGCGGCAATTTTGGGAGCACTTACCAACACGGTCTTGGTGTTGGGATTCATTTACATCTTTTATCACACACCAGAGGTCGCAAAGGTCTATGGTGTCAACGTCAGCAATTTATTTAAGGCTTTATCCGCTATCTTTGTGACGAACGGACTAGCGGAGATGCTGATGGCAGCAATTATCGCTCCGTTAATTGCGACGCCATTACGTAAAGTGACTCAGCGCCAACAAGCTTCATAATGATAGGAATCGAAAAAGGAATTCTCTCACTAAAATGTGAGTAGAATTCCTTTTTAAATCTTAATTAATCTTTGGCTTTTTCTTCGACGGCCACGGGAGCATTGTTAGAAGGTTCAATCACGATTTCACCATCAACAATTTTGGCATTCAAGTTTTTAATCTTGGGATTATCGATTACAAAGTCAGCAATCCGGTCTTCGATTTGTTCTTGAATCACTCGACGGAGTGGACGGGCACCCATAGTGGGGTCATAGCCTAATTCAACTAACTTATCTTGGACTGGTCCAGTGACGTGAATATACAAGTCACGATCAGCCAACATCTTATTCACATCATCAATCATCAAGCCAACAATCTTACCTAAGTCTTCCTTAGTTAAGGCGTTGAATTCGACAATGCCATCAAAACGGTTTAGGAACTCTGGTTTGAAGTAATCGCCAAGTTTGGCCATCACTGAGTGCGTTTCACCAGCAGAGTCGGCCGCAAAGCCAACGCTGACAACCGCATCCCCAGAACCGGCATTCGAGGTCATGATGATAATCGTATCCTTGAAACTGACAGTCCGACCTTGTGAATCTGTTAGACGGCCATCTTCCAAAATTTGCAAGAACATGTGCATTACATCAGGATGAGCCTTTTCAACTTCGTCCAAGAGAATCAAACTATAGGGGTGGCGACGAACTTGCTCAGTCAATTGACCGGCTTCTTCGTAGCCTACATACCCAGGAGGCGAACCGATTAACTTCGCCGTGCTGTGTTTCTCCATATACTCACTCATATCAAAACGAATCATTGAATCGGTTGAACCGAATAATTCTTTGGCCAGTTGTTTAGCAGTTTCTGTTTTACCAACTCCGGTAGGGCCAACAAACAGGAAGGAGCCAATTGGACGACCAGATTTATTCAAACCAATCCGGTTCCGGCGAATTGCCCGGGTAACTTTATTAACAGCTTCATCTTGACCAATTACGTTAGCTTTCAAGTTTTTATCTAAATCTTTCAATTGAGATTGTTCTTGTTTTTGTAATTCGCCAACTGGAATATTGGTCTTTTCTTCGACAATCGTTTGCATGTCTTTTTCAGTGACCGTAGCTGATTGATCCGAATGATTTTCTTCGGCATCTTTCTTGGCTTTTTCGAGTTTCGCGACTTGATCACGGTAAAAGGCAGCTTTTTCATAATCTTCATTGTCCAAAGCTTGTTGCTTATGGGCTTCAGCCGTGTGAATTTCATTTTCAATCGTGGCTGGGTCAGCGGTCTTTAAAGTTAAGTTCTTTTTGGAACCAGCTTCATCAAGTAAATCAATCGCCTTATCAGGTAAGAAACGATCTTGGATGTAGCGCGCAGATAACTTAACAGCAGCATCAATGGCAGCGTCCGTATATTTAACGTTATGATAATCTTGGTAACGTGATTGAATCCCACGTAGAATTTGTAAAGTTTCTTCTACTGAAGGCTCATCAACTTGAACGGGTTGGAACCGACGGGCTAAAGCGGCGTCTTTTTCAATCTTACGATATTCATTTAAAGTCGTCGCACCGACTAGTTGGAATTCACCACGAGCGAGGGCAGGTTTTAAGACGTTACCGGCGTCCATACCACCTTCAGCATTCCCAGCACCCATAATTTCATGGATTTCATCAATAAAGAGGATAATATCATCGTTCTTCGAAACTTCATCCATTAATTTTTGGAGTCGTTCTTCGAATTGACCACGCACACCAGTCCCTTGGACCAATGATACAACGTCTAAACGAATGACTTGCTTATGGGATAATTTAGCAGGGACTTGACCGGCAACAATGGCCAGTGCTAAACCTTCTACCACGGAAGTTTTACCAACTCCGGCTTCACCAATCAAAACGGGGTTGTTCTTCGTCCGACGATTCAAGATTTCAATCACACGGCTGATTTCATTGTCCCGTCCAATCACGGGATCAATTTTGCCTTGCTTAGCTTGTTCAGTTAAATTGAGACCAAATTGAGCGAGTAAACTATCGCCGCCGTTATTATTACCACCGCGACCACGTTGAGCTTGTTGTTGATTTTGTTGCGCTTGCGAAAATTGAGCTTGGTTTTGTTGTTGAATTGCGCGAAGCATTTCATCTAAACTACCAAACCCGAATTGGCCGTTATTGTTGTTATTATTGTTATTTGCCATTCCGTTACCTCCATTTAAGAAGTTTTGTGTTTGTTTTAATTGCTGATAGCAGTTTTGACAGAGGTCAACTTGTGTCCGTTGACCATTCAATGAAACTTGTAGGTGAATGGTGGCGGGATTCTGTTGACAATTTTGACACAACATGAAGTGAACCTCCTTTTAATAGTAGCAGTGTTTGGTCAAAAAAACATTGACCTTCTTTGACCATTGACTATATTATACATGCATTTATTTTAAATGCAAGTCATTTGTATTAACTCCGTAACCGTTGGTACATAAGGGATTAAGAAGGATCCGTAAAAATATTGTTGAGGAAAATTTAGCAAACTAACTCGTCGAGTGCTAATTAATCTCTGGTATAATAGACGCTAGGAGGTCGGTTATGGATAAAGATTATTTTCAGTTATTAGAACAGCTTCGAACCGGCGTAATTGCAGAGTTACCGATTGAAGCCAGTGAGTTTGTGGAATTCCAAGCAATCTTCCACGCTTACGAGTACCGAAAAAGAATAAAAGGGCAGGCGATGCGGGGCGGACAGATTATCTATCGGATGGTTGCCGAATAGCTAAATAAACCGTTTACATTATTTAACTTGAATTTAACGCTTACAATTGCTAAAATATTAACAAACGAGAACGGATTGTCCATAAAATTGGAGTTCTCATTAATTTATACTCTTGAAGGAGATTGATATCATGGAAAAACAAGATTTTAACGTAACAGCAGAAACAGGAATTCATGCACGTCCAGCAACTATTTTGGTGCAAACTGCATCAAAATTTAGCTCAGACATTACTCTTCAATATGATGGTAAGGGTGTCAATCTTAAGTCAATCATGGGTGTTATGTCACTTGGTGTAGGCCAAGGTGCAGCAGTCACAATTTCAGCTGAAGGTGCTGATGAAAAAGACGCTATTGCAGCTATTGCTGAAACTATGAAAAAGGAAGGACTGTCTGACTAATGTCAAACCGACTCAGTGGAATTGCCGCCAGTAATGGTATCGCAATTGCGAAGGCTTACATGTTAGTAGATCCCGACCTGTCTTTTAATGAAGAAACTATTACGGATACAAAACGTGAAGTCGAAAGACTTCACGATTCATTTAGTGAATCAAAAAAAGAACTCGAGATTATCAAGGAACACGCAGTTAAATCACTAGGTGAAGAAGAAGCAGCAGTTTTCGAAGCACATATTACGATTTTGACGGATCCTGAACTAATTGGCGCCATTGAAACTAAAATCAATGACGATAAAGTTAATGCTGAGTCCGCAGTCAAAACCGTCACTGATATGTATATTGGGATGTTTGAGGCAATGACCGATAACCCTTATATGCAAGAACGTGCGGGTGATATTCGTGACGTCACTAAACGGGTCATGAGTCACTTATTGGGAGTAACCCTTCCAAGCCCTTCATTAATCGATTCCACTTCAATCGTAGTTTCACACGATTTGACACCTAGCGATACGGCTCAATTAGACCGTCAATTTGTGAAAGCATTTATCACGGATATTGGTGGTCGGACTTCACATTCAGCTATCATGTCTCGGACCCTTGAAATTCCAGCCATTGTTGGAACTGGGGATGCGACAACTTCAATTAAAGACGGTGATACCATTATTGTTGATGGTAATACCGGAGATATCATTATTGATCCTTCAGATGATGAGATTAAACAATATGAAGCTGAAGCAGCCAAGTTTGCGGCTGAACAAGCTGAATGGAAATCTTTAAAAGATGCCAAAACTGTTAGTGCTGATGGCAAACATTTTGACATCGCTGCTAATGTTGGGACTCCTGATGATTTAGATGGAGTTCTGGACAATGGTGGGGAAGCAATTGGTTTATTCCGTTCTGAATTCTTATATATGAATTCATCAGAATTGCCAACTGAAGACGAACAATTTGAAGCTTATAAAAAAGTAGCTGAGGGGATGAACGGCAAACAAGTTGTTGTTCGGACCATGGATATTGGTGGCGATAAGCATTTACCATACTTACCATTGCCAGAAGAAATGAACCCATTCTTGGGTTACCGGGCTATTCGAATTAGTTTGTCTCAACAAGACATTTTCCGGACTCAGTTGCGTGCGCTCTTGCGTGCATCTAATTACGGTAAAATTGCCATTATGTTCCCTATGATTGCCACGGTTAACGAGTTCAAACAAGCTCGTGCTATTTATGATGAAGAACGCCAAAAGATGATTGATGCTGGACAACCAGTTGCTGATAATATCGAAGTCGGAATGATGATGGAAATTCCTGCTGCAGTTATTATCGCCGATAAGTTAGCCAAATATGCTGATTTCTTCAGTATTGGAACTAACGACTTGATTCAATATACTTTTGCGGCCGATCGTGGAAACGAACATGTTTCTTACC
Source organism: Paucilactobacillus nenjiangensis (assembly GCF_005405445.1). Lineage (GTDB taxonomy): Bacteria > Bacillota > Bacilli > Lactobacillales > Lactobacillaceae > Paucilactobacillus > Paucilactobacillus nenjiangensis. Next base: position 8,192 of record NZ_BJEB01000046.1, on the reverse strand, counting down.
TCTATCAACCATACAACCCATCATTGCTTCGCTTGATCAAGCAAGTGATTGACACTGCTCATGCTGAAGGTAAATGGGCTGGTATGTGTGGTGAAATGGCTGGCGATCAAATCGCCGTTCCGATCTTAATGGGACTAGGTCTTGATGAATTTTCAATGAGTGCGACATCAATGCTTCAAACGCGTTCATTAATGAAACGCTTGAATACTGCTGATGTTAAAACCTTAGCTGACAAAGCTCTTGAACTTGAAACAAATGAAGAAGTTCAAAAGTTAGTCGAAGATTCATGTAAGTAAATATGATTAATAATTTGGATTTTGATGAAAGGCGACTTTCATTGAAATCCCTTTTTGTTTTGCCTCGGTATCATCCAATTAGGATTATTGTCAATTCAATCCAGACTTCAATTGCGAATATAAAAAAATACCAAACCTCATTCAGTCATGAACGTGGTCTGGTATTACTGTGTCGAATAATTCTTATTTATTTAATTGAAGTTTTTCATAACGATGTTCTAAGAAGAAGTAACCCGTGATGAAGACGTAACAAAGTGCGGGTACAATGAATGAAAATTGCATTGAACCAGATAAATCTGACACGAGTCCTTGAACAAATGGCATGATAGCTCCACCAATTAATGACATTACGATAATAGCACCAGCAGTTTCAGTGTGCTTCTTGTCAGTAACAGTATCAAGTGTGTGGGCATAAATGGTTGGCCATTCTGGACCGAAGAAGAAACTAGTCAAGACTGCTGCATAAACGGCAGTTACATTTGGTACAGTAAACGTCACGATTAAACAAATGACTCCGAGGGCTGAGAACCAAGTCAACACACCGGTACTTGAAAATTTCGTCATGAACATATTAGCAACTAGCTTACCAACGAACCACGAAACGTAACTCCAAATCATGAACGTAGCAGCGGCACTATCAGACATATGAATTAAGTTTAGTGCTAAGCGAATTGTAAAGGACCAGACTGTCGTTTGCATTCCTGCGTAGATAAATTGAGTGAAAACACCTTTCTTAAAGCGAGTGTTTGACCAAAGATATTTGATGGTTTCTTTCAAAGTTGGTTTGTCTTCAACTTCATCACCATCAGTACGAGAAATAGAAGTGGCTTTGGCGTGTGGCATTGGTGTCACCGCTAAGATAATTAATAAAACTAATAGGACAATCAAGATATACTTGTAGGGTTGCAGGGTCAGTTGTAACATCTTTTCGCCATAAGCGACTCGTTCAGCCCCATGCATATTAGCCATTTTTTCAGAAATACTACTGATTTTACCGAAGATCAAAAATTTACCGAGAACAATTCCCATGATGTCGCCAAGTGGAATCAAAGTATTAGCAATGTTTAAACGCATAATACTCGACTTTTTAGGGCCCATCATTGAAACGTAAGTGTCATACGAAGTCTCAAGGAAACTGAGTCCTACGGCAATCGCAAAGATGGCGACGAGGAACATACTATATGTGGCAAAATGCGACGCTGGGAAGAAAATAGTACAACCAATAATGTAAAAAACTAACCCAGTCATAATTGCTATTTTGTAACTACTTTTTTTAATAATCAGTGAAGCAGGGATGGCGATTAAAAAGTAACCTCCATAAAAGGCAGTTTGCACAAAGGCAGTTGAGGCATCGTTTAAAGTGAAAACCGGTTTGAATTGAGTGATTAAGATGTCATTCAAACTAGCGGCACATCCCCACATAGGGAAGATCAGACAGACAATAATAAATTGTAATAAGGGGGTCTTGTTCAAATATCCGTCAGATAATTGAACCCAACCATGTTTTTTTTCCGGGACAACAGTAGCTTCCATGATAATAAGTACTCCTTTAGATTATAAAAATAAATGCTTAAAGCTTTAATAAGATGTTTTACCCGTAAATTAAAATGTTACCCCAGATTCTAAAATGATATTTGAGAACGGTGTCATTTCTCCCGTACGAACAAACGCATGAGTTTTAGCTAAGTCTTGCTTTAATTGAGCGTGAGGAACATATTCGATGTCAATTTCAGGTAATAAATCTTGGATTGCTTGAAGTTGAGTAGGATTTTCAGTCTTAATTTCATCGGCTAAATAAATTTTTTGGACTTCCAGCTCACTCAAGATATTTTCTAATACCGCAATGAAGCTGGGTAAGTTTTTGGTTAATGCTAAGTCAATTTTTTCAGTACCTGTGGGCACTGGCATACCTGCATCCCCAACACTGAGCCAGTCCATATGTCCCATGCCGGCAATCACTGACGAGAGGTGAGTGTTGATTACAGTTGATTTTTTCATGGATCTTAGTGCCTCCTAAATATAAATATACATTTGATAAAACGTTTTACCTGTAATTACCAAAACTTGAACAACGATAAAAATCCTATCATGTTTTGGAAATGATTGTAACCAACTGTTTGACAATTAAGTGACAAAAATCACAATATTTGTTGTGAGAAAAAACTAATTAAAAGCACTAACTGGCAGTCTTCACCACGAATTGAAAATTCAGAAAATATTTAATTATATTTTTTTAAATTAGTCCTGTACATGCAACGATTTTGACAAATAATCAATCGATGGTTGACTGAGGGCAATTTTTAGAAGCAATCAAGATTCAAATCAATTTTCTAGCAAATCAATCAATTTTTGAAAAAAATTTTATTGTCCGACAGTTATAGAAGAAAGTTGTCATCAATGATGGAATTTCAACTTACAGATAAAAAATATCTAGAAAACGGTTTCGAACTATGATAGACTGTTAACTTGAAAACAACAACACAACGATTAAATACGTAACGTAAAACGTTTTACCACTTAATTATATTTTTAAGGAGAATTCACATGTCAAACACAGTTACAGTTCTAGGAAGCCTCAACGTTGATACCATTGTTACAATCAACCATATGCCGTTACCTGGTGAAACCATTGCTTCACATGACAAAAGTAGTGCTGCCGGCGGTAAAGGTGCTAATCAAGCGATTGCAGCCGTACGGGCAGGTGCCGACGTTAATTTTGTTGGTAAAGTCGGTCAAGACGATGCTGGTCAATTTATGCTGAAAAGCTTAGCCGATAACGATGTCGATACGAGCAATATTTCAGAAGATGTGAATACTGGGACTGGTTCAGCTATTATTTTGTTAGATGATAATGGTCAAAATAGTATCGTCGTTTACGGTGGAACTAATCAGTTAGTCGATGCTACTGATATTGAAAGCGCACAAGCTAAAATCAAAGAGTCAGATTTCTTAATTGCCCAATTTGAAACTCCACAAGCCGCTGCCTTAGAGGCCTTTAAATATGCCAAATCCAATGGAGTTATCACCATCCTGAATCCAGCACCGGCTGCTGCAATTATGCCGGAATTATTAACATATACCGATATCATTGTGCCCAATGAAACTGAAAGTGAAACACTCACGGGGATTAAGGTGACTGATGAAGCATCAATGCTCCAGAACTTTGCCGCGTTTCAGCAAATGGGTGTGAAAAACTTAGTCATTACGGTAGGTGACAAAGGGGCGTTTTATGCCAATGACCAACACCATGAATTTATTCCAGCTTTTAAAGTTAACGCGGTTGATACGACGGCAGCCGGTGATACCTTTATTGGCGCACTCAGTTCACAATTGACTAGTGACTTACAAAATATGGGTGATGCCATTGCGTTCGCCCAAAAGGCTAGCTCGATTACCGTGCAAGGTTTCGGTGCAATTCCTTCGATTCCACACTTATCACAAATATTAGAAACTAGTCACGAATAATTTCGGAGGTTTGATGATGGATCAAAATAGTTTGAAACAGATGGTTGCCGATGAAGCAGTCAAGTTTATTAAAGATGGTATGGTGGTCGGATTAGGCAGTGGTTCTACCATTCGCTTAATGGTGGACGCCTTGGGTCAACGAGTGCAAGCCAAGAAACTGAAGATTACTTGTGTTTCGACATCTAAATTTACGGCCAACCAAGCCAAAGAGTTGGGGATGTTGGTCAAAGGTATCGATGAAGTTGAGACCATTGACCTCACGATTGATGGTGCTGATGAAATTAGTGATGATTTTGACGGTATCAAAGGCGGTGGCGCGGCCCACTTGTGGGAGAAAATTGTGGCGATTAATTCTAAGCGCAATATGTGGATTGTCGATGAAGGCAAGCTGGTTCATCAACTTGGTGAATTTCCGTTACCAGTTGAAGTGATTCCATTTGGCTCAGGCCAACTATTTAAAAAGTTAGAGGCAAAAGGGTATCACCCAACTTTTCGCATGAATGGTGACCAATATTTATTAACGGACTCAGATAATTACATTATTGATTTACATTTAAAACACATTGAGGATCCTCATGCGTTGGCAAGTGAATTAATCAGTCTGGTGGGGGTCGTTGAACATGGACTGTTCTTAGACATTGCAGATTACGTTATCGTCGGGACTCAAACTGGCATTAAAAGGATGACTCGCGACGGGGAAAGCTTTGATCAACTTAAATAAACATTTCAGATGGTTGCTAGTTCTCAGTAGAGGATTAACAACCTTTTTAATTTTGATCGGTTGGCTAATTGAGAGGCCATCATTTTGATTAACTTAAATAAGAAGTAATTGATATGTTTAATATTGAGTTAAGACTGGAAAATGGCAATGGTATCAATCGGTCAGAAGACTATAATAATTCGTGTTGAACTATTATTCGATTTTCTAAATTTATGGTGGCATCGTCACAGACAGGTGTGACATGTAAATCATTTGGAGAATCATGATAATTAAGATAAAATAAACCACATTGGAGACAACGGTTCAATTGAATTAATAGCTTATGTTTAGTAGAATTAAATAAGATTAAATTCACGTGAATTCGTGTCTAATGAGACCGGAGGAGTAGAAAATTGAACATTGGGCTATTTACAGATACATATTTTCCACAAGTCAGTGGAGTGGCAACCTCAATCAAGACATTGAGAGATGAGTTGCGCGCACAAGGTCATCATGTATATATTTTTACGACGACTGACCCTAAAGTTGGCCCAGAAGATGATGAACCAGGAGTCTATCGCTTTACAAGCGTCCCCTTTGTTTCGTTTACAGACCGCCGGATTGCCGTTCGAGGGCTATTTAAGGCCTATAAATTATGTAAGGAACTAGAACTCGATGTCATTCACACCCAAACTGAATTTTCACTTGGCTGGATGGGGAAAGTGACGGCCCGTTCGTTAAAAATACCCTGCATTCATACGTACCACACTATGTATCAGGACTATCTGCACTACATTGCTAATGGTCGAATTTTAAAACCACGCAATGTGAAACAGATGGCCAATGTGTTTATGATGAATATGGCCGGGATTGTTTGCCCTAGTGAGCGAGTGCGTTCCACCTTAACTGGTTATGGTATCAAAGTACCAATGCGCGTTATTCCTACGGGCGTTAACTTAGACCGCTATAGTGTGCAACGCGATGAAGCTCAAATTAAGACGATGCGGGAAAGTTTGGGTTATAACTCGGATACACCTGTGTTATTGTCTTTGAGTCGCTTAGCGTTTGAAAAAAATATTCATGAATTGATTGAAGCTTTGCCTGATATCTTAGAATCAGAACCCAAAGCACAATTATTGATTGTCGGGGATGGCCCAGCGCGTGAAACCTTGGAAAAACAGGCGAACCAATTAGGTTTAGCTGACCATGTGACGTTTACCGGAGAAATCAACAATAACGATGTTCAAAAGTATTACCAACTTGCCAATGTCTTTGTCTCAGCCTCTGATTCTGAATCTCAAGGCTTAACTTATATTGAAGCCTTGGCATCTGGTCTACCAATCGTTGTGATGAAGAGTCCTTACACTTTGGAATTAATCGATGATCCTGCAATCGGGGTTAATTTTGAAACGAAAGCACAGCTGGTGGAAAGCGTCTTGGAATATTGCGGTGTTGAATTTACACCGGAAGACAATGATAAGCGAAGTGCCAAACTTGAGGAAATCTCTGCACATACATTTGGATCACGGGTTATCCAGTTTTACAAAGATAGTGAAATTGAATACGCTCAGTCAGCACGAGAACCAATTAATTTATTTAAAGGACCACGAGGGTAGTTATGATTAAAATCACGATGTTTTCATCAGCGAATAAAGTGGCAGGGCAAGGAGTCGGTAGTGCCTATGTTGAGTTAGTCAATTTATTAAATGAACGGTTTGTCGATCAGTTTGATATCAAAATCAATAAATTACGGCGCTCACAAATCAGTCATTACCATACTATTGACCCTCAATTTTTCTTATCCACTTTGTTACCTGGTCGGGGTCGTAAAATTGGTTACGTTCACTTTTTGCCGGAAACATTGAAAGGTAGTCTGAAGATTCCACAACCATTTAAGTCAATTTTTTATTGGTATGTACTAACTTTTTATCGTCGAATGGATCACATTGTGGTGGTTAATCCGTCATTTATTAGTAAGTTAGAGGCAGTTGGAATTGATCGTGGCAAAATTACGTATATTCCTAACTTCGTCGATCCAGAAGAATTTAGTGAATACACACCCACACGAAAAGTTGAATTACGGAAAGAACTTGGTTTTGACCAATCTAAATTTTTAGTGATGGGTGCTGGTCAGATTCAGGAACGTAAAGGGGTCAATGATTTCATCGAACTTGCGCGCCGTAATCCAGAAATGCAATTCGTCTGGGTAGGTGGCTTTTCATTTGGTAAAATCACCGATGGATATGCTGATTTGAAAAAAGTCGTCGATAATCCGCCGGCGAACCTCACTTTTCCAGGAATCGTGGGTCGAGATAAAATTGTCGATTACTATAATATCGCCGATTTATTTCTACTTCCTTCCTATAATGAACTATTTCCGATGTCGGTCTTAGAAGCATTTAGTTGTGGGACTCCGGTTTTACTCCGTGACTTAGAGTTATACAGGGCGATTATTGATGGTTACTATGAAGCCGCTGAAGATGTTGATGATATGAATCAAAAGATTCAATTATTGCAACACAATCCAGCTGGTCTGCAATTCTTACATGACAAGTCTGTGATTGCTTCCCAACGTTATTCAAAGGACCATTTAGCAACTATTTGGGAAAAATTTTATGAGGAACAAGCCAGAGAGGTATAGTAATGTCGAGACGAAACAAAATTGTTTTAGTTTTAATGTTACTGGTCGGAATAGGAATTTTTGCTTACTCCCTGCGTAATGTTAAATTGTCATCACTGGTTCATGATATCCAAACGCTGCGGTGGGAATGGTTACTTGTGGCATTAGCTTGTATTATCATCTATCTATTGATTGAAGCGGTGATTGTCCAACTATTTATGTCTGAGCGCGATGATGACTTTACTTTTAAAGATGCGATTCGAGTTCCATTGGTGGAACAACTATTTAACGGATTAACACCATTTTCAACTGGTGGCCAACCAGCCCAATTGATTGCGATGATGCAATCGGGTGTCGAAGCTGGCCAGGCTAGTTCAGTGTTACTAATGAAATTCGTGATCTTTCAAAGTATGATTGTTATTAACTTTTTGATTAGTTTAGTAATTGGCTTTCATTTTATCGCCGAAAAATTACAGGCTTTATCCTTGCTGGTAGTGTTCGGTTTCCTATTTCATCTAGCGGTCGTGGTGGGCTTGTTGATGATTATGTATTGGAACGGGATGACTAAGAAACTGGTGAACTTGTTAATTAAGCCAGTTAAATGGTGTGGTTCTAAAGATAAATATGAGTCTATTAAATCCAACCTTGATGAAAAAATTGATAGTTTTTACAAAGAAAGTCTCAAGATGAAACAAGAAGGCTTTAAACTGGTGAAAGTCGCCATTATGACGTTAATCCAGTTATTGTTTTACTATTTAATTCCATATTTCATCATGCTCGCATTAGGCGTGTCACACGTCAATGTAATTATGGTTACCAGTTTGCACGTGCTAATTGTTATGATTATCTCGTTGTTCCCAATTCCTGGTGGCTCTGGCGGGGCGGAATATAGTTTCTCCGTCTTATTCTCCAGCTTCATTAGCGTGAATAGTAAATTAGTCCTGGCGATGTTATTGTGGCGCCTGTTGACGTACTACTTTGGTATGTTTGCCGGCATGTTTGCCTTAGCATTTGAACCGAAAAAAAGAAAAAAGAAATGTGGCTGGGAAAAAACTAATTCCAGACTATAAAAAATAAAGGGACTTTGGAAAAACACTCCAAAGTCCCTTTA
>NZ_BJEB01000045.1 GCF_005405445.1 Paucilactobacillus nenjiangensis | reverse complement strand
TTGATAATAGAAAATGGCACCAGTATAAATTCACAAAGTGAATCTCTATCAGTACCAAATATTGTAGAACCAGATATGCAAAAACCGTAAACTCAATTTTGAGTTTACGGTTTTTTTAACTTCTTTACTTTCATTATTCCTAATCGACTTTGACTTCACCGCTACTGACATTCTTAATAAAGAACGCGATGATGAATGACAGCATCATGAAGACGATAACGACTAAATATGGTAAATGATAATTCATGTCGAGCAATGCCCCTGAAATCAAAGGCCCAATGACGTTCCCGACACTAGTTAAGGACATATTCATCCCATTAATCAAACCTTGATCTGAAGTACTCATTTTAGTCAGCAATGTTGTAATTGCTGGACGCAAAATATCATATGCTGTGAAAACAATCAACGTTGCAATCACAACTTCCCACTTGGAGTGGGCAAGAATAATCCACGCAATTCCAATAATGCTAAGGAAGAAACAGTAACGGATAATGCGAGCTTCTTTCAACCAAACCACTAGTCGATCAAAGAAAACAACTTGCATAATAATTGAAATGACTCCGTTCAATGTTAACACTAAAGCAATATTGCTCATCGTAAACTTAAAGACTTCATTGACGTATAAACTATAGATACTTTCAAATCCTTGGAGTCCGAATGCGGATACTAAAATCATAGCAAATAGGACAATCATTGGTACTGACATTGTTTTCAAGAAAACACTAACTGGTTTATGTTCTTCCACACGAGCTGAATCTTCGTGGCTGTCCATCTTGCCATCGTTAGGCAAGAACATCCAAAGAGAAATGGTTCCTAATAATCCCAGTAATGCAGATAGCCAGAATGGCGATTTAAGGCTGATATTAGCTAAAATACCACCAATCCCTGGTCCTAAGATAAGTCCGGCACTAAATGCTGCAGAGAGCCAGCCAATCACTTTGGCACGTTCTCGTTTGGTCGTAATATCGGCCGCCAATGCCATTGAAGTTGGCACGTACATTGCTGCGGATAATCCCCCAACTGCACGAGAGATGTCGAACATCACCAGATTGTTAGTAATGGCAAACAAGATTTCTGACAGCATGTATAGGAATAGTCCTGCTACCAAAATATTTTTTCGGCCCAATTTATCTGAAATTCGACCAACGATTGGTGAAGCAATGAATTGAACCAACGCAAATAACGAGGTCATCACACCCATATCGAACGCCGTTAAATGTAGGCTGGTTTTCAAGAATGGCATCACCGGTATCACCAAACTAATTCCCAGACAGATTAAAAATTCACTGATGAGCAACACAAAGATAGCTCGTTTCGTTTGTTTCTTCATTTCTTCACCTCATTTTGTAATTTTGAACACGTATTGGCTAGTTTATCAAAAAAAGCTAACAAATGTCCACCCTAAAAGGATTAGATGAAATTTTAATGAGCAAATACTATTAATTATCCTAAATTGCTTTATATTCCTTAAAAGAATGACCTTTTGTTTGTTTCCCACACCATATCATGGTTTAATGTAAGCGTATACAAAATAATTGGATTGGAGCGTTTATTATGACAGAATTAAATGGAAAAGTTGCATTCGTAACCGGTGGAGCACAAGGTATCGGGGAAGCAATTTCCAAACGACTTTCAAATGACGGTTTTGCAATTGCTGTCGCTGATTTAAATGTTGAAAATGCATCTAAAGTGGCAACAGAAATTACCAACAATGGAGGAAAAGCTATCAGTGTCCAATTGGACGTTGCTGACCGTGATGCCTTCTTTGCTGCAATCAAACAAGCAGTTGATCAACTAGGACGTCTCGATGTCCTCGTTAACAATGCAGGTCTTGGACCTACAACACCACTTGATACCATTACCCCAGAACAATTCGACAAAGTTTATCACGTTAACGTTGCCGGTGACATTTGGGGCATGCAAGCTGCTATTGAACAATTCTTGAAACAAGGCAATGGTGGTAAAATTATCAACGCTACTTCTCAAGCTGGAGTTGTTGGTAATCCAAACTTGACCCTTTACAGTGGAACAAAATTCGCTGTTCGTGGTATCACTCAAGTTGTTGCGCGTGACTACGCAGAACAAGGCATCACCGTTAATGCCTACGCTCCAGGGATCGTTAAAACTCCAATGATGTTTGATATCGCTCATCAGGTTGGTAAAAATGCTGGCAAAGATGACGAATGGGGTATGCAAACATTTGCCAAAGATATCGCAATGAAACGCTTATCCGAACCAGAAGATGTTGCAGCTGGCGTATCATTCTTAGCTGGCCCAGACTCAAATTACATCACTGGCCAAACTCTCGAAGTTGATGGCGGAATGCAATTCCATTAAAAATAAGAATGTGAACTTCATCGGGAGCAACTGAGCTTCTAACGAATAAAATCACTGGATGATTCTGAACTTTGAATCGTCTGGTGATTTTTAAGTTAGGTGAAGTTGCTAATGAAGTGAACGTGACTAAAAGAATGTGACAAACATCGGTTAGTCGATGAGTAATAACAAGAAATACGAGTTAACTCGCTTTATGAGTTAATTCGTATTTTTAGTTATACGGAATCGATTGATGTTGGGAACGTGAATAAGAATGTGAACTTCATCGGGAGCAACTGAGCTTCTAACGAATAAAATCACTGGATGATTCTGAACTTTGAATCGTCTGGTGATTTTTAAGTTAGGTGAAGTTGCTGATGAAGTGAACGTGACTAAAGAATGTGACTACCATAAGATTCGAACCAGTACTTTTTTGGATTATTCTCTAAATATATGGAAAGTTATCGTCACTTTTATATAATCAACTTGATTTAGATTTCTAGGTTACCAAATATCACATACTTACAATTAAATATTCACTTTAAGATTGTTTCGTAATTATTAGCATTAATTCATGTAAATCATGGTCTGATAATCTACCAACATAATTCAGTGAAGTTGAAACGATTGGTAAATAATAAGGCCTGATTGTGTCAATCCAAGATAGTCTCTGAAGTCCTGTTTGTTTCCAATCTGAAATTTTTAGATATTTATTTTTTATCCAATCAGACTTGTTGTCGTATTTCGTTGTGATTCGATAAACAACGTAGTTTGTTTCAGTTTGCCGTATTACTAAGACTGGGCGCCGTTTACCATCACTTCGATTAGTGAAATTTACATATGCCCAAAAGATCTCATCATACATCAGATTCACCAAATGGATCATCAGTCTCATCATCAAAGAAAGCGTCGATTTTTTCATCACTGTCAATAGTAACTGCAGGAACATCATAGCTCGCCTTGATAATAGCTGCCGTATCCAAGTCGCGTTGTGAAACTTTTAAACTCACAGGGATTTCACCAGTACGTTCGATTTCCGCATAGACCATCGTCATTATTGTTGAAGGAGTCAGCCCCGCTTTCTTAATAATATAATCTACAGATTCCGCCGTTCCTTTGTCAATTGTATATTGTACGCGCTTTTTAACCATCTCTGTCATCTTTAACTACCTCCAAATCGTCATTCCATTAGTAACCACATTATACCACCTTGTGGCTATTGGTGCCAAAATCATGATTATGAATTAATCTAACTAAAATAACGTACATTCCAAAAATCAGGAATCTACGTTATTTTTTGATATTAATCAGAAACCGTCTAGTCCCTGACCCTTATTCTTACCAACCAATTTCATCCGCATTATCTGGCAAACTCAGTTTACCTTGAGATAATTCTTCGAAAGCTTGGTCAAAAATTTTAAATGTTTTATTTAATTGTTCTTCAGTAATCACCAATGGTGGTTGGAAGCGAAGCACGTTTCCACGTAAACTAATGATAATTGCACCAAGTTCAAAGACTCGATAAATTAGCTTAGTTGTAGCTTCATCATCGCCTTTACCGGTTTTTGGATCAATAATATCAATCCCACCGTCCAAGCCATACATCCGGACATCCCCGATAAAGTCATACTTCTTCTTTGCATTTTCAAAGTAGTCTTTAGCGATGGCGCCCAATTTAGCTGAGCGGTCAAGCAAATGTTCATCTTCAATCACGTCCAGAGTTGCGGCTGCAGCTGCGGTTGTGACTGGGTTACCAGCAGTCGTAAAGACATGCGCTGGTGATCCTAATGAGTTCATAATTTCAGCTCGGCCCATGACCGCGCTCAATGGTAAACCAGAGGCCAGTGATTTCCCAACTGACATCAAATCAGGTTCAATACCAAAGTGCTCAATTGACCACCACTTACCAGTTCGTCCCATTCCTTGGTTAACTTCATCGACGGCAAACAAGATGCCGTTTGCCTTGGCAAAGTCATACACTTTATGAATGTATGCATCTGGAGCTTTGACAATTCCACCATCACCTTGAATTGGTTCAATCAAGATGACCGCAACCTCTTCAGCAGGTAAATAAGTTTCAAATGGTAATTTAAATGCTGCAAACATGCGATCAACGAACGCATCTTCACTTTCGCCATCTAACCGTTGCCATGGATCTGGATATGGTACTTTCACCACGCCTGGCAACAATGGACCAATTTTACGACTCATGTTCAAACTAACCGCCGAAACTGAAATTGAACCATAAGTTGAGCCATGATAAGCACCAGTAAAGCTAACCACATTTTGCCGACCCGTATATGCGCGAGCAAATTTAATGATGGCATCATTGGCATCAGAGCCAGAGTTACCCCAGGCTAACGCCACATCACCACTAATTGGTGCTAGAGCAGTTAACCGTGGTGCCAACGCAGCTTCCGGAGCACTCGCAAAGTAAGCTGGCGTATATTGAATCAATTTAGCTGCCTGGTCTTGAATGGCTTTTACGATATGTGGATGGGAGTGGCCGGTGTTAGTCGCAGACGCACTGGCCAAAAGGTCAATATATGTGCGGCCATCAGCATCAGTAATTTCAGCTCCTGATCCACTTTCGATAACAATATTATAATATTTAACTCGTGCAGCTTTAGAGAATGCTGGTGATTCCTCAGCTAATAATTGTTGATTATTTTTGTGTTGATCCATTATCTGCACCTTCTTTCTGTGTTGAAAGATATGAATGGTTTGCACCATAAGCGAAATAAATAACTAATCCAACTAAGAACCAAATTCCTGCGTAAATCTTAGCATCATTACCAAGTCCCCAGAACACAACTAATGAACCAATGAATCCTAAGGCTGGCATGACTGGGTAAAATGGCATCTTGAAGCCTGGTTCGGGAATATCCTTACCTTCACGTTGGCGTAGTTGGTAAATTCCCAACGAAACGAACATAAAGGCAATTAAGGTCCCGGCCGAAATCAATTGAGCCAAGAATGCGAATGGGAATAATGAACCAATCACAACCCCAATAATTGTCAAAACAAGTAAAGCATGGTTAGGACGTTGTTTGCCATCTAATTTGCCAAGCCATTTTGGTAACATACCATCACGACCGAATGAGTATAGCAAACGTGAGCCGGCCAGAGTCATACCAATTAAGGCCGTAAACATCCCCAACACAGAAATTGATTGTACAACAGCTGCGACCACTGGGTGACCACTATGACGCAATGCCCAACCAACAGGTTCAGCGTTACCAGCGTAGTCTGAATAATGGAACATTCCGACTAAGACAAGTGAAACCGCCACGAATAAGACTACGGCAATCCCTAATGATCCCAAAATCCCACGAGGCATTGTCTTTGAAGGATTTTTGGCTTCTGCTGAGTTAGCAGCGATTGAATCAAAGCCAATATAAGCTAAGAAAATTTCTGAAACCCCAGCGTAGATTCCTTGCCAACCACCAAATGCACCAGCACTAGTTTCACGATATGCAGGAATAAATGGGACATAATTACTAGCTCTAATAGCGGTTGCTCCGACAATCAAGAACAAGATAATCGCACAAACTTTTAAAACAACTAAGGCATTTTCAATTCTAGCAGCGGAACTAACGCCACGAGAAAGTAATAAAGCCACCAAGATAATTGCGACGGCAGCCACAATATCTATTACACCGCCATCCGTACCAAATGCATTTGAGAGCGCCTTTGGAAAGTTAATGCCTAATGGTGCAATCAAGCCCCTAAAGTTCGCCGATAATCCAGAACCCACGAAAGCCACAGCAATAAAGTACTCTGCTAGTAATGCCCAACCGGCAATCCAGCCAAAAAATTCACCAAAAATAACGTTAATCCAAGAATAAGCTGAACCGGCAAAAGGCATTGCCGACGCCATTTCTGCATACGCAAAGGCGACTAACCCAGCGACAATCGCAGCCACCAAGAATGATAATGCTACGGCTGGACCAGCGTGTTGCGCAGCCACAACCCCTGGTAAAGTAAAAATCGCGGTTGAAACGATTGTCCCAACTCCTAGCGCAATAAAGTCACGCACACGTAGCGAACGTACCAAATGAGAATCTTTTGTTTCATACACTGAAGGATCTTCTTTACGGAAAATCTTTTCTTTCAAGCTAGCCATGTTATTCCTCCTGTTGAATAAGTCGATGGGCGAAAAGTTATGTTTATAATTGCATTACCGGTATATGTACTTGCCCATTAAATTAAAATCCGATTAATACATTCTAACAAATTGATGTTAAATGTCAACGTGAGCTTGTTAGAAATAACTAATTTATTCCCAACTATCTGTATAGTTTAGCTATTGCATTTAATTTCATTTTATTCTCATTTTTCGATTTATTCCAATTATCTTTTATCAATTTGGTCAATTTATCCTCACCTTTTAAATCTATCGATAGGTTTTAAAATCACATACCTGGTTCGCTTACCGCAAAAGCTTGATTTGAGCTATAATGAAATCGGATACATACATAGACTTACGAGGAGGAGTAATCTATGCCACCAGCAATTAGTGTTCAAGCATTATCAAAAACCTATCCCAAATTCAAACTAAATAATATTTCATTTGAGCTTGAGCCCGGAACCATCATGGGGTTAATTGGCCGGAATGGGGCCGGAAAGACGACCATCTTAAAATCAATTCTCAATTTGGTTCATCCGAATGCTGGCGAAATCACTTATTTTGGACAGAGTCTGATTGATAACGAAATGGACATCAAGCAACGAATTGGCTTTGCGGCTGGTTCCATCAATTACTATCCCAAGAAAAAAATTAACCATATCATCGAGGTCACGAAGCAATTTTATTCCAACTGGGATGATGTGACCTATCGTCATTACCTTAACGTCTTCTCATTAGATGAACAAAAGACTCCTTCTGAACTTTCGGAAGGTATGAAGGTCAAGCTTAATTTAACCATCGCCTTATCACACAACGCCGACTTACTCATTCTTGATGAGCCGATCAGCGGACTCGATCCAGTTTCGCGGGTGGAATTGCTGGATGTCTTTGGCTATTTAAAAGGCCAAGGCAAATCAATTCTTTTCTCCACGCATATTACTTCTGACTTAGACAAATTTGCTGATTCGATTACCTATATCCACGCTGGCAAATTAGTGACCTCCGATAACCTGAAAAACTTTTTACAAACCGCTGCTAGCCAAAACTTAGGCAATAATTTAGAAGAAATCATGGTTAACTATGAAACGGAGGATTTTCATGAAAAACTTACTCATTAAAGAAATTCAGTTAACTTCCATGCCAATCACCTTCATCTTCTTACTGTTTGCCTTCATGACCCTAATTCCAGGCTACCCGATTCTTATGGGCGCATTTTTCATCTGTCTAGGTATCTTCTTTTCTTTTCAAAATGGCAGAGAAACTAACGATATCTTGTATACTGTTCTATTGCCCATCAGGAAAAGCGACGTGGTAACTGCTAAATATTTATTTACCATTTTTATTCAACTAATTGCTTTTGTATTAATGTTGGCACTAACTGTGTTCAGAATGAGTTTATGGAATTCTACTGGCGTGTACGTGCAAAACGCGATGATGAATGCCACACCAATTTATTTAGCATTGGTATTATTGATTTTCGCTGGATTTAACGTGATCTTCTTAGGTGGTTTCTTTAAAACCGCTTATGGCATTGGCAAACCATTTTTACTTTTTTAAATTTATACCATCGTACTAGTCAGTTTCGGTGAAACACTTCATCATCTTCCTGGATTAGCCTTTGTTAATAGCGGCTCCGAACACATTGGTATCCAGTGGCTTTGTTGTCTAATCGCCCTGCTACTCTTGATTTTTTTCACTCTGATGTCATACCGAAAAGCTCAACAAAAATTCGAACAAATCGATTTATAAAAAGTAACGTGGCATAGTCCTCATAATCTGGCTTATGGAACTAATGTAAAAAACAGTTAATATCAAAACAAAGGAGTCGGTGAATTTATCACGACTCCTTTGTTTTATTAAATTTTAACAATCTTAGTCCCGTGAACTTCTTGAACCTCGAGGGTGTTAACCACTTGATTAACATTTTCATAATTCACGCCACCACCCGGCATGATAGTAATCCGGTTATCAGCATACTCAATTAAATCTTTTAAATGTTGAAAATTATCTGTGATGCTAGTATTTTTGGTGCCACCATGAGTTAAAATACGTGAAACACCATGATCCACCAACCAATCAATGGCCTTAAATTGTCGATCAGTCGCAATTTCATCAAAGGCCATGTGGAAAGTAATTTCCATCTCAGCGGCTGCGTCCATCAACAATTCCAATTTAGGTTCATCCAGCCAATTATCAGCATCCAAGCAACCTAATACAATGCCCCGTGCCCCCAATTGTTTTGCCTGGGCAATATCGTTGAGCATAATATTAAATTCAGCCACATTATAGGCAAAATTTCCACCACGTGGGCGAATGATTGTCATAACTGGCGTATCCGTCTCGTTAGCATATTCGATTGTCGCACGAATAACTCCAAAACTTGGAGTTGTCCCACCAACCGCCAAATTATCACAAAGTTCAATTCTATCAGCACCATTTTGAATGGCGTTTGGAATATCTGTAAAATTTTCAGCACAAAATTCTTTAATCACAAGCGATTCTCCTCATTATATATTCTCTCGATGATGCAATTGTAGCACGAATACACAATTAAAAAATGAACATCGTTTGTCTATTTCTTGATATCTATCAATTTAATCAAAACTAATCATTGCTAAACTAGGCAAGTAACATGTTGAAATTAGAATGGAGGAAATTAGCATGACTAAATATAGAGCTGACCTTACCGCACTAAATGGCGACCAAATTGGGACCCATGCACATGGCTATGTCGAATTTGAACACATCGCTAACAATTTGCACATTACACTCGAAATGTTTGATACACCGGCCAATATTCAACATTGGGAACATTTCCACGGATTCCCAGATGGTCAAGATGCGACTGTTCCAACTTTGGCACAAGATAGTAATCATGATGGTTGGATTGATTTACCAGAAACAGAAGCTGTCTCCGGTACAACGATGGTGCCTCTAGACGGGGCTCCACACCACATGCACATTCCTAACGATAATTACCCAGTAGCAAATGAGGATGGCTATTATAGCTATCAAAAGGACGTTCCTTACGACCAACTACAAGCTAAATTTAAAGAAGTTTTCAATGATCAAGATTTACAATTAGATAAGCGCGTTGTTTATATCCACGGCATTCCAAATGATTTTGAACTACCAGTAACAGTTGGTGGCAAGCTAAATGACAAATACGAACAGCACGTCACTTTACCCATCGCTGCCGGTAAAATCAAAAAAATTGAAGATTAATTGAAGAGAAAAACAATATGAATGAAAAATTTTTAGAAGTCATGAATCACGAAGGTCCAGCAACTATTATTACTATCAACGGCAATCCCGCTAGTGTCGTTAGTACTTGGATGTCTTATATTCAAATTGATCAAGAAAATGAATTGCTCTACATCCCCGCTGCCGGCATGCACAGTATTGAAAATGATTTCAGTTCGGACAATACAGTGCTCGTTACCACTGGTACTAAAGAAGTCGAAGGCACTAATGGACCTGGTGCTGGGTTTTATATCAGTGGAAAAGGAACATTTTTGGAAGATGGCGAAGAGTATCTCAAAATGAAGAAAGCGTTTCCTTGGATTCGTAAGGTATTAAAGGTTAATATTGATACTGTAGAACAGAAAATTTGAAATGGAGGATTTTTTTATGAAGTACGAAAAGACAAATCAAGTTCTAAATCAATTAGTAGCTGATCTCAGTCAACTGGCAATGATCGTTCACCAAACCCACTGGTATATGCGTGGCACCAATTTTTTAAAGTTACATCCACTGATGGATGAATGGATGGACGACTTAAATGACCAACTGGATGAAATTTCAGAACGGTTAATCACCCTTGATGGTGCTCCCTACTCCACTCTTGGTGAAATGGCTGAACATACTGGAATTAGTGATCAAGAAGGCAGTTTCGACTTATCAACCCCAGAACGTCTCACCATTTTAGCAAAAGACTACCGTTATTTGGCCGACGTTTATCAACATGGTATTGAAGTGAGCGACGAAGAAAAAGACTTCAGTACACAAGACATTTTCATTGGTTTTAAAACCGCCACTGAAAAACGGCTTTGGATGATCCAAGCCGAATTAGGCCAAGCACCTGAAATTAATAAATAAATCAGCAAAGCTAATCTTGTTTGTAAGATTAGCTTTTTATTTGTCATCAATCCTTTAACTTTGGTACACTTCAAGCAAATCTAATTACTAAATACGAGGAGCTGATACCTTGGCAAGTCCAAAAATATTTGACTTAACAACCGCAAAATTATACCAATTGTATTTAAATAAAGTGCTTCGTAAAGATCACACTGAAGAAGAACTAGATCAGATTTTAGTCTGGTTATGAGATGACAATATCGATATGAGTGATTTTAAGCAATCCAATATGACACTTAGAGAGTTGATTGGCAGCACACCCATCAATTCAAATACCTCTCTGATTAAAGGTGTGGTTTGTGGTGTTCGCATTGAAGATATTGAAGATCACGATATGCAAGTTTTGCGCTACATGGACAAGCTTGTGGACGAACTGGCCAAAGGTAAGAAAATGGCCAGCATCATTCGCACTTAATATTAATAAATACCAGCAGAAAAAGTAGGAAATCACGAATTTGTGATTTCCTACTTTTAGTTTTCTTATTACACCTAACTTAAACTTAGCCCGTTTACTTTGTCCTTCTTTGTTAGTGCTCGCTGACTTTCGCTTTGCTCAGCAGCTTGTTTCTTCATGTTCTTTTCCGCCGTTGCAAGCATAAGGCGGATACGATTGAGTTGGTTAACGATAGAAGTACCGGGATCATAATCGATTGGGGCAATATTAGCACCAGGGAATTGATGACGAAGTTCTTTGACCATCCCCTTACCGACAATATGATTTGGTAAGCAGCCAAATGGTTGCATACAGATAATATTAGGAACGTCATTCTTCAACAATTCAATCATTTCACCGGTTAAGAACCAACCTTCACCCGTTTGATTACCAAGTGACAAAATCTTGCTGGCATCATCAGCAACTTCTTTAATACCTTCCATGCCATCAAAACGGTTCGAAGCAGTTAATGCCTTTTGCATTGGTTGTTCACACCATTCGATAATCTTTAAGGCAGTTTCAGCAAAAATCCGTGCTTTCGCTGATGCACCAAGTTTTTGATATTTGTAAATTTGATTGTAAAGTGAATAGTTCATGAAGCCGACAATATCAGGAACGACTGCTTCGGCGCCTTCATTTTCCAACAAGTGGACAATATCGTTATTGGCAATTGGTGAGTACTTAACTAAGATCTCGCCAACTAACCCAACTTTAGGTTTCACGGTTTCATTCAATGGTACGGTGTCGAAATCTTTAACAATCTGCTTAACGTTCTTCTTAAATTCAGAAAAGCTTCCTTTTTCAACACTAGGACGGACTAATTGAAGCCAGTCTTCATGCATCTTATCAATTGTGCCGGGTTCTTTTTCATATGGACGAGTCCGATAAACCACTTTTTCAAATAGGTCACCATACAAGAACCCAATTGCTACTCGTTTCAACAATGGCAAGGTCATCTTAAATCCTGAAGTATTTTCAACTCCTTGATTTCCCATCGACATTGATACCACTGGTACTTGTGAGAAGCCAGCATCTTTAAGTGCTTTTCTAATTAGTGGAATGTAGTTGGTAGCCCGACAGCCACCACCAGTTTGAGTCATCATGACGGCAGTCTTGTCTAAGTCATACTTACCACTTTGTAATGCTTCCAACATTTGACCAATTGAAATGATGGCTGGATAACAGGCATCATTATTTACAAATTTTTGACCAACATCAATTGCTTTGTGATCTTCCATTGGTAAATTAACCACGTTGTAGCCAGATGCTTGCAAGGCCACATCGACCAATCCATGCTGATGAACTGGTGACATCATTGGCATCAAAAGTGTGTATCCTTCTTGTTTCATTTCTGGGGTGAAACTAACCGGCTGATCCAATTCATGTTGTTTTTCAGGTAATACGTGTAACTTATTCCGCTCTGCCACGGCTGCTTTCAGGGAACGAAGGCGAATCTTAACGGCCCCCATGTTAGTTCCTTCATCAATCTTCAAAACCGTGTATAGACGGTTATATTGTTCCATAATTTCTTCAATTTGATCCGTATCAATCGCATCCAAACCACATCCAAAGGAGTTCATTTGAACAAATTCCAATTGAGGATTTTTAGCTGCAATTCGAGCGGCCGCATAAAGGCGTGAATGATAAACCCATTGGTTAACCACACGAAGTCCTTTAACATCTCCTAAATGCGCAATTGAATCTTCCGTCAATACATGGAAACCTTCGGCAGTCATCAACTGTGAAATCCCGTGATTGATTTGTGGATCCAAATGATAAGGGCGTCCAGCAAGGACAATTCCTTTTTCATTAGTGTCGTGAAGCATCCGCATCACATCTTCGCCACGATTACGGATTTTTAATTTGAAGTTTTCGAGTTCAGCATATCCGGCATCCAGGCCTTCGACGATTTCTTTTTTGGTCACACCGAGATGCTTAAAGGCATCATACAAATTGTTGGCAGTTGATTTTTTATCCGCTAAGTTGATGTATGGGTCGATATAATCAATTTCGCCATTACGAATTTCATCGACGTTATTTTTAATTACATCTGGATATGACTGCACAATTGGACAATTAAAATGATTTTGCGCGTCCTTATTTTCACTTACTTCGTAAACAACGGCCGGATAGAAAATGCGCTCATAACCATCTTCAATTAATTTAGCAATATGGCCATGGACTTGTTTAGCTGGATAACAAACCGTATCACTAGGAATCGTTTCCATGCCCTTTTCGTATTGAGCTTCATTACCTTTATGCGATAATTCTGCACGAATCCCGATATGATTAAAGAATGTTTGCCACAATGGATAATTTTCATACATGTTCAAAACTCGTGGTAAGCCAATCCGGCCATGAACCGCTTGCTTTTTCTTCAATGGACGATAGCTAAACAATAGCTTGTATTTTTCTTCAACTAAATTAATCTTACCGTTATCTTTATGGGTGCGTAATTTCAAGCCACGTTCTTCACCGCGTTCACAACGATTTCCAGTCACAAATCGACGACCATCGTTAAAGACAGTGATGGTTAAGGCACAGTTATTTTCACAACCACCACAATGCATGTATTCCTTGGTGGCACTCAAATTATCCATTTGTTCAGGATGAAGTAAGGTAGTTTCATCCCCGGCTTGATAATTTTCTTCGGCAATTAGAGCAGCGCCATATGCACCCATCAATCCAGCAATGTTAGGCCGAATGACTTCACGTCCAGAAATTTTTTCAAAGGCGCGCAAGACGGCTTCATTATAGAAAGTCCCACCTTGGCAGACAATATGTTCACCCAAGTCTTCTGGGCGTTTAATTTTAATCACTTTATAGAGCGCATTTTTAATAATCGACATCGATAAACCGGCAGCAATGTCACCAATCGATGCGCCTTCTTTTTGTACCTGTTTAACTTTTGAATTCATAAACACGGTACAACGAGACCCTAAATCAGAAGGGTATTTAGCCAATAAGGCAGCTTGAGCGAAGTCTTTGATGTCGTATTTTAATGAACTAGCAAAGGTCTCCAAAAAAGAGCCACAGCCAGATGAACAAGCTTCGTTCAATTTGATGGTCGACAGTGCATTATTTTTGATGGTCATGGCTTTCATGTCTTGACCACCAATGTCCAAAATGAAATCAACGTTGGGCTGGAAGAAATGAGCTGCTTTGTAGTGCGCAACTGTTTCAACTTCCCCGACATCAACCATTAAGGCGTTTTTAATTAAATGTTCACCATACCCAGTGACGGTGGCTTTTCCAATGCGAACGCCTTCAGGTAACTTGGCATACATATCTTTCAAAATTTGTTTAGTCTTAGCGAGTGGATCACCATCGTTACTATCGTAGTAAGTGTAAAGCAGCTTATGGTCAGTACTCATCAGGGCCACTTTGGTCGTGGTCGATCCGGCATCGATTCCTAAAAAGGCTGTCCCTTGGTAGGTACTCAAATCGCGTTCCTCGACCTGGGCTTCACCATGACGTTGACGGAATTGTTGGAGTTCTTCATCGTCAGCAAAGAGAGGTTCCAAATGGTGAGTTGGTTGCATCACCGAATGGTCCCCATTAATTAGTAAGTCTAACAACGCAGTTAAAGTCGTCGTTTTTTCATCGACCGCATACAACGCGGCACCTTTAGCGACAAATAATTGTGGATCTTCTGGAAAAATAACTTGTTCCGGTGTTAGTTTTAAAGTTTCAATAAATCGGTAACGTAATTGATCCATGAAATACAATGGACCACCTAAAAAGGCCACGTTACCCTTAATTTTATGACCAGCGGCTAAGCCAGAGATTGTCTGGTTAACAACCGCTTGAAAAATACTAGCGGCAATATCTTCTTTTCGCGCACCATCATTGATTAATGGTTGTACGTCAGTTTTGGCAAACACACCACAACGTGATGCAATTGGATAAATTTTTTCTGCATCTTGTGCCATGATATTTAAACCATTGGCATCGGTTTTGAGTAAGGTAGCCATTTGGTCAATAAAAGCACCGGTCCCACCGGCACAGCTACCGTTCATCCGTTGTTCCATGGAGGCACCAAAGAACGTAATCTTGGCATCCTCACCACCAAGTTCGATACTGACATCCGTTTCCGGAATTAGTTCTTCAACGGTTTTCGTACAGGCAATCACTTCTTGCACAAACTCAAGGTGCAATAAATTAGCTAAGCCAATGCCACCAGAACCGGTAATCGTGAATGAAATTGGTTCTTCACCATCAAGTTCGTCGATAGCTTCTTTGATAACTCGTTCACTTGCAGCTCGTACATCAGAAAAATGACGTTCGTATCTTGAAAACAACGTCTCCCGTGTATCATTATCCATCACGACTAATTTCACAGTCGTTGATCCGACATCAATGCCACCAATCAATTTTCGTCTGCTCATATTATCTCCTCGTCGCCACAATTTCGTAGCCCGTCATCCATTGCTGTGAAATAGTCCGACAACCCGACCTCGTTTTCCACAACAACACATCACATATACAACAACTTGTCTATTAAAATTATGTTTAGTGTAACCCCTTACTATTTGTGTTTCAATGAACAAAATCAGACAAAATGTAATATATTTGACGAATTACCATAATTTGTAGGTTATACCCCAAAATTTCTGGTAGAATAGTTGTAAAATTAGTTTGAAAAAGGAGTTAATCAGATGGCCAAGCATGAAGATTTACGAGTTATTCGAACAAAGAAAATGATTTATACTGCGTTTGTTAAATTAGTTAATGAGTATGGATTCGATAGCTTAACGGTCCAGCAAATTGCTGACGAAGCCATGATTAATCGGGCCACCTTTTACTCACATTTTAAAGACAAACAAGATTTATTTGACCAAATTTTTAATACAGTGCTGTCTTACTTTAATGAATTTAAGCACGCCGAAATTTTTCTTGATAAAAATACGGTTAATCTTCCAGTCTTAGAACACACGTTAGCCAATATTTTCCGCAACATCGGTAATAACCGTGAGCTATTCTTCTTGATTGCCGATAGTTCCATGCGTAATCAGTTAATCGAGCATTTGGAAACATTAGTCAGAGAAACGACGACTGGCTTTTTGGATAACCTCAAAATCACTCAAAATGATCGTATCATCCCCAAAGAATTTGTCTTTTCTTATATGACGTCTACTTTCATGGGAACTTTAAACTGGTGGCTTAAATCAGATGAAGAATTTGATCCTGAAAGTCTTGCCCACTTCATAATTCAATTAATCGAGAACAGTCATTTGACAGTCCTAGGTGTGAAACTAATTAGGGCATAAAAAATACAACTTGTTAGAGAATAGAAGCTTTCTATTTTCTAACGAGTTGTATTTTATTTATTTGATTACTCTCTATAATATGCCTCAGTTGCATAACCGCCTTGGCCACCACCCCTAATCAAGCGGTCTCGACTACTATCAGAGTCATCGGCTGCGGTCGCTTTCACCCCGGCGGGGACAATTGCAATCGGCGACATACTCATTGACTGTGGATCAAAAGTTCCGTAAATCCCTTGCATATAATCGCCAATCATATTCCCACCACCAATTACTTCAGGATACTCACTGGATTTAGAATTAGCAATCACAGCACCTTTACTCAAAGCCCAATTGGTTCCAGCTGGTTTATCCATGGTTTGATTAGTCACTTCAATTGTTTCGCCATTATCATTTTTACAAGTGCCGACTAAACTTGAAAAATTATTTGCTGCAATTTCAGTCAATGAAAGCTCACTAGATGAGGCTTTGGTCTGGCTGCTATCAGATTCACTAGATTCTGAATCTGCTGAACTTGATGACCGATACGTCGGTGTCTTACCATCAACAACTTTTTCAAAATTAGTCAACAAATCTTCATCATGGACCGTTGTCACCTTCAATTTTTCAGACGTGCTGGAAGTTTGTAAAATAGTCGGTGCATCATTATGAATGGTAAATAGGTACAAGTTCGCATTATCAACATCACTATCATAATTAGTATATTCTGCAACAATTTCATAATCTTTTGTGCCTGTACCACGCTTGGACCACTCCGCAGTGACCTCTTTATCGTTCATCGAAAAACTGGTTGTTTTTATATCTTTGGGAACCGAAATTTGATGACAATCTAATTGATGATTGCTGGTGGCTTGTTGATAACCATCGTCCCATTCATTCATGAATTTTTTTAACTTATTATCTTTACTGCTATTCCAATATTTTTTAGTCTGTTTGCTAGAAGAGATCTCACTCTCTTTACTTTGACCATTATCGTTCGAATAAAAGAGTCGATAGCCTCCTAAAGCCACCACAATCACGACAACTACTCCAATGATCCAACCAATAATTTTATTTTTTGAACTCCCTTGCTTCATACCAATTACCCCCAATAATTTAATTTCATCGCATGCTAGCAGTATATATTTTGTATCGGTCATAATATGGCCAATTATTTTACTTTTTCACACTGACAAAAATAGTGGCTGGGAAAAAACTAACCAGCTATAGAAAAATCGACCAAAAATTCTATAATTAATAGAATTTTTGGTCGGTTT